>CAZFQW010000014.1:0-18547 GCA_964521225.1 uncultured Roseobacteraceae bacterium | reverse complement strand
CTTTCCTTTTCCTTTAGAAGTAGTAAGCATTTGCCATAAAATAGGGAGTTTCAGCACGGGAGAAAGATATATTCCATTTTCATTCAAAATAGATTTACAGGCAGTAAAAGAACGTTTCCCTAATGTATCGAACACAATATCGAATTTTTGAGCTTCTTTTGTGAAGTCTTTCTTGGTATAATCTATCACAGAAGTTGCTCCTAACTCTTTTACGAGCGAAGCATTCCTGCCACTACATACGCCTACCACTTCGGCAGCTCCTAAAGCTTTTGCAATTTGTACTGCCGCCATGCCCAAACTACCCGAAGCACCATTAATTAGCACTTTTTGACCTGCTTTTACCTCTCCCAAATTTTTCAGGAAGTTGTACGAAGTAAGTAAGCCATCACAAAAAGCAGCGGCTTCTGCAAAGGGTAAAAAATCGGGCTTTTTAAGGATGATTTGATTTTCTTCAATAGCGAGGTATTCTGCATTTGCCCCAAAATTGACGGCCGTTTCACCAAATACGGCATCGCCCTTTGTAAAATGTGTTACCGATTTCCCCGTGCTTACCACCGTTCCTGAAAACCCTGTGCCTATTACACTTTGCTTGGGCTTTCTGAGTCCTAAAAATAAACGCCCGAACCAAGGAGTTCCACTGCGCATCATTGTATCGGCAGTGGTAATTGCCGAACTATTTACTTTTATAAGTACCTCATGTTCGCCAATTTCAGGCTTTTTGATATTGAATATTTTTAATACATGAGGTTTTCCATATTGGGGACAAACAACGGCTTTCATAATGTTAGATTTTGGGTTAATGATTTCAAGATTATTCCCAAAACTACAAGCCGCATTTTCCCAATCCATTGACTTTTGGTAAGAAAGCAACTTCCAACAGACTTATCCCTCTGAAATTAAGACATCACCCCTTTAAATCATCAAATAATCAAAACATCATATACAGCATTCGGGGGATTTTTTTTTAATTTAGCGAATCAATTTTTTGGGTGTGCAAAAATGCCCTCCATTTATTAAAACACAGTATGTTAGAACTTAGCTACATTCGGGAGAACCAAGAATCGGTTGTAAAGAGGTTGGAAATCAAGCAATTTAAAAATGCGCAAGCAGCCATCGACGAAATCCTTGAAGTGGACCAACGCCGCCGTGAATTGCAAACAGACCGCGACAATGTACTAGCTGAAGCCAACGCCAACGCTAAAAAAATTGGTCAGTTAATGAGAGAGGGCAAAAAAGAAGAAGCGGACACAATAAAAGAGAGTGCCGCCACTTTAAAATTCCGTTCCAAGGAGTTAAGCGACGAAGTAACTGCTTTAGAAGAGCAGCTCACTCAGCTACTTTACCAAGTTCCTAATGTTCCGCACGAGAGTGTGCCCCCCGGTACTACTGCCGAAGACAATGTAGCCGTGCGCGAGTTTGGCGATAAACCCACTTTCGATTTTGAGCCGCTTCCTCATTGGGAATTAGCCTCAAAGTACGACATCATCGACTTTGAACTAGGCAACAAAGTAACGGGTGCAGGCTTTCCGTTTTATAAAGGGCAAGGCGCACGTTTGCAAAGGGCAATGATTAATTTTTTCTTAGACGAAGCCATTGCGGCAGGCTATCAAGAAATACAACCTCCTTTAATGGTCAATGAGGCTTCGGGCTATGGCACCGGGCAACTGCCCGATAAAGAAGGGCAAATGTACGAAATGAAAAGCCCCAAGTACTACATGATTCCCACGGCAGAAGTGCCCTTAACAAATATGCTGCGAGACGATTTGGTGGAAACTAGCCGTTTGCCCATTAAAATGGCAGGTTATACACCTTGTTTCCGAATGGAAGCAGGCTCGTGGGGCGCACACGTTCGAGGGTTAAATCGCCTTCATCAGTTCGATAAAGTAGAACTCGTACAAGTTTGCTTGCCAGAACATTCTTACGAAGTGCTAGAAGAAATGTGCCAACACGTACAGGGTTTACTAGAAAAACTAGAACTGCCCTACCGCAAGCTGCTCCTTTGTGGAGGCGACATCAGTTTTAATGCTGCCTTATGTTTCGATATGGAAGTTTACTCTGCGGCACAAGGCAGGTGGCTAGAGGTAAGCTCGGTAAGTAATTTTGAAAGCTACCAAGCCAACCGTTTAAAATTGCGCTATCGCGATGTAAATAAGAAAATAAAATTATTACATACACTGAACGGAAGCGCCTTGGCACTTCCTAGAATTTTGGCAGCAATCTTAGAAAATCACCAAACGGCAGAGGGCATTGGTATTCCGAAGGTGCTTCAACCTTACTGTGGGTTCGATACCATAAAATAACCCTTCTCCCGTTAATGGGTAGGTATTTATTTCGGAAGAAGAAATGGAAATTTCTTCTTCTATTTTTTTTTAATAAAAAGGCTTATGTACATCATAATTGCAGGAGCGGGCGATGTCGGGTTTCATTTGGCAAAATTGCTCACCAACGAAGAACACGATATTATTCTAGTTGATAAAAACGAAGAAAAGTTACTTCGGGCAGCCGGGCAACTCGATGTGGCAACAGTGGTAGGTTCTTCTACTTCTTACAGCGTACTCAAAGAAGCCGGCGTTCAAAAAGCAGATTTACTTATCTCGGTAACCACCTACGAAGAAAACAACTTGCTTACCGCCATCATTGGGAAAAATTTAGGGGCAAAAAAAACCATTGCACGAATTAGCAACGCCGAATTTTTGCGCAAAAAAGAATTGCTAGATTTAAGCCAAATAGGGGTAGACGAGGTAATTTCGCCCGAAGTACTTGCCGGCAAGGAAATTAAGCGGCTATTGCGCATTGCCGCCACTACCGATACTTTCGATTTTGACAATGGCGTTCTTTCTTTGATAGGAATCAGCATTGACGACTTGGGAATACTCAAAGAGAAAACATTGCGAGAAGCCTCTCACCTCAACCCCGATTTTTCGTTTATTCCCGTTGCCTTTTTGAGAGATAACCAAACGATAATCCCAAGAGGCACAAACAAATTTAAACTGAACGACCATGCTTATTTTATTGCTCAACCCAAAGGAGTGCAGCAGGTACTAAGTTTAACAGGAAAGAAAGATGTAAAAATTAACGACGTCATGGTTTTAGGAGGTAGCCGAGTGGGCATTAATGCTGCACAGTTATTAAGCAAGAAATTTAACGTTAAACTCATAGAAAAAGACAAACAAAAGTGCTTTCAGCTCGCCGATATGCTCGCCGATGTATTGGTAATTAATGGCGATGGCAGAGATGTAGAGTTGCTGCAAGAAGAAGGTATTGACGAAATGGATGCCTTTATTGCCGTAACGGGAAATTCTGAAACCAATATTATTTCTAGCTTGGTGGCAAAAAACAATGGCGTTGCAAAAACGATTGCCCTTGTAGAAAACATGGATTACATCCACCTTTCACAAAAAATAGGGGTAGATACCCTTATCAACAAAAAACTGATTGCCGCCAACTTTATTTTTAGGTACATACGCAGGGGCGATGTGGTTTCTATAACGAGTCTGCACGGTGTAGATGCAGAAATTGTTGAGTTTGAAGTAAAGGAAACATCAAAGGTTTGTAACAAGCAACTAGCAAAACTTCATTTCCCTAAATCAGCAATTGTAGGAGGGGTTATCCGCAATGGAGAAGGGCACATCGCTATGGGCGATTTCGTATTTAAACCTAAAGACCGAGTAGTAGTAGTAGCGCACCCTTCTTGTATTCATAATATTGAAAGTCTTTTTATATGAGATTTAACAGATACCTTATTGCACAGCTCATCGGGATTTTACTGCTCATCAATGGATTTTTCATGCTATTATGTTTGCCCTTTTCCTATTACTTTGCAGAAGAAGGGTGGCATAGTTCGCTTATTATTTCGGGGCTAATTACCACTGGAGTTGGCGGAACGCTATGGGGTGCAAGTATTCGCAAATCGGAAAAAGAGCTGAAAAAACGAGATGGCTACCTAATAGTTACTTTAGGTTGGATCGCCATGTCGGCATTTGGAGCACTTCCCTATATTTTGAGTGGAGCAATCCCTACCTATACCGATGCCTTTTTTGAAACTGTTTCTGGTTACTCAACCACCGGCGCCTCCATCTTAACCAATATAGAAGCACTTCCCAAAGGCATTCTCTTCTGGCGAAGCTTAACGCAATGGATTGGTGGCATGGGAATCATTGTAATGGCGGTGGCAATTCTGCCCATTTTAGGCATTGGAGGAATGCAGCTTTTTGTGGCAGAAGCCCCAGGAATTTCTCCCGATAAGCTAAAACCAAGAATTCAGGATACAGCTAAAAGACTATGGTTAATTTATATCGGACTCACCTTTTTGCAGTCAGTAATATTAATGTTAGGAGGAATGAGCTTTTACGATGCCGTGAACCATAGCATGACTACCATGGCAACCGGAGGGTTCTCAACTAAAAATGCTAGTATCGCTGAGTGTTCTCCCTTTATTCAGTATGTCATTATCTTTTTTATGTTTGTGGCAGGCACTAATTTTACTTTAACTTACTTTGCTACAAAGTTTCGCTTTAGAAAGGTGTTTTTCAACGAAGAATTTAGGTATTATTTAGGGTTTGTACTGCTTTCAACAATTATCATCAGCTTCATTATATTTAATGTAACAGGAAACCTCTTCGAAAAATCTTTTAGAGATGCGCTATTTCAGGTGGTAGCTATTATAACTACTACAGGCTACGTTTCCGCCGATTATACGCAATGGAGTCCTTTTATAACTATGCTTATTTTTATAATGATGTTTTTTGGGGCTTCCGCAGGATCAACCGCAGGGGGTGTAAAAATTGTAAGGCACGTCATCTTAATTAAAAATAGTATTTTGGAGCTCAGAAGGCAGTTACATCCTTCGGCGATTATTCCCGTAAGGTTTAACAACAAAGCGGTAAGCCAAGATATTACCTTTAATATTTTAGCCTTTATTATGATTTACCTCGCCGTATTTGCCACAGGAGTTATTGTAATGAGTGCTACAGGAGTTGATTTTTTAACGGCAATTGGCGCTGTAGCAACTTCTTTGGGAAATATTGGTCCCGGATTGGGCACCGTAGGCCCTATCGATAACTTTGCTCATCTCACACAATTTAGCAAGTGGTTCTTGGCATTTCTTATGTTACTGGGTAGGCTTGAGTTATTTACGGTACTTATACTGTTTACTCCCTATTTTTGGAAGAAGATTTAATCTGTCTTTGAACCTATTCATTTAATTGTGTGTCTTTGATTCCAAAGGGATTTTAATCTTTAATTTTTCACATAACAAAGTGCTCAATGGCTCTTTTATATAACCGTTTTATATTATTTGTTGCCTTGGCAAGTGTTTGGTTGGTTTTTATGTTGGCTGCGGGCTGCGCCTCCATAGATGATGAACCCGCTCCGCTCGACCCAAGTAGTATTCATGCCGCTTTTTTCGACACAAGTATTCAGTTCGATTTAGATGAATCCCAACAAGGATGGGAAGGGAATTTTTCAAATTATGTGAGCAGTTTTGAAGACTCCCTCAATTTAGTTTTCGAACATGTGGCTTTGCCTAAAGAGTTTGAGGTAATCGGGAAAGGATTAAAATGGACTGGATTCAATTATCAGAACTCCCTTTTTATGTACGGATGGCGTAAAATCTCTAACCTAAAACCCAATACAACCTATTTAATTTCGTACGATATTGCCGTAGGATACCAAGTAGAACTAGGAAATGAATTTGCACTAAGAGACCACGAGGATAAACTCAATATAAAAGTAGGAGCAATTAACTACCAACCCGCTTCTAATAAAGATGAAGTTCTTGGAAAAATATTAGCGAATTTCGATAAGGGATCACAGCAGACAATTGATGGAAAAGATATGATTTGGTTAGGGGAGTTGGTAGTGGGAGATTTAAAGTACAAAAATAAAATTGCAAGAAACACCGACCAACGGCTTTTTGGTATAGAAACCAATTCCAACGGCGAAATGTGGGCTTTAGTTGGGGTTGATTCTAGCGTGCCTCTTCGTCACTCTGTTTATTTCGATACTATTATTTTATACCTCAAAGAGCAATAAAAAAGGGCTGTGTTAATAACAGCCCTCTCTTTACTCGGGTACAAAAATTAACCTAAATACTCGGCCAGTAATTTTTTACGAGGCGAAGTACGTAGTTTCTTAATTGCTTTCTCTTTAATTTGGCGAACTCTTTCGCGCGTTAAATCTAATATCTCACCAATTTGCTCTAAAGAAAGTGGGCCTTCTCCAGCAATCCCAAAAAACATTTTAATTACCTGGCGCTCTCTTTCCGAAAGACCCTCCAAAGCACGTTCTGTTTCAACTCTTAGCGAGTCGGTATACACCATGTCTTGGTCTGTTTTTTCAGTAGTAGTGTTTTCGAGTACATCGAGCAAACAGTTACTTTCTCCATCGTTAAACGGAGCATCTACCGATACTTGCTTTGCTCCTGCACTTAAAGTGTTGGTAATTTCTGTCTCGTCCATTTCAAGAATTTGAGAAAGTTCTTCCGGAGTTGGCTCGCGCTCAAATTTTTGCTCTAGCTCTGAAAATGCTTGGTGGATTTTATTTAATGCACCAGTTCTGTTAAGGGGTAAACGAACAATTCTCGATTGCTCTGCTAGTGCTTGCATGATTGACTGCCTGATCCACCATACCGCGTAAGAAATAAATTTAAACCCTCTGGTTTCGTCAAAGCGCTGTGCCGCTTTTACCAGACCCAAGTTACCTTCGTTAATAAGATCATTCAAAGAAAGATTCCTATTTTGGTATTGCTTGGCTACCGATACTACAAATCGTAAGTTTGCTTTTGTGAGTTTCTCAAGAGCTGCTTGATCGCCTTTTTTAATTCTTCTAGCAAGGGAAATTTCTTCATCAATCGTGAGAAGATCCACTTTACTAATTTCTTGGAAATAGCGCTCTAGCGATTCACTTTCCTTACGGTTAGTAATCGTTTGGGTAATTTTGAGTTGACGCATACTTTTCTACACTGTTTAAGTTTGTAACTATTGCCTTATAATCAACGAATTTGTATCAAATAAATTCCTAATTAATACAAATTAACGCTGCATGTCAAATTCATCCTATAAAATGTTCAATAATAATTGTAAAAGTTGGTATTTAGTTCAGAAAATCAACTATTTAACGTGAAATCAAAAAATGTGTTCAGCACAATTATCTTGGTATTAAAATTTCGTGGAATTGTTTCGGTATTATTCGCTAAAAAAGTACCAAATATAACTTATGTTATAAAGTGCTGATTTTTAAGTTTTTAGAAAATTTTACTTGATTTAGTAAAACATTATCATTGATGATATTTCGTAAAAAATGTGATATTTAACGATTAAGTTTGTTTCTGTTTGTGCTATGTTATTTTATAGGTTCAATGTACCGATTTGTACGATTTTCCAATAGCTGTTCTCAAACTTTATGGATTCCTTTATGAACCTCTGTTCGCCTTTTTTTAATAATACTAACGATTCTTGAGGAATATTTTTTGTTTTAAGCGGGTTTATCTTTTTATAAAAATAATGGTAGTTGTGCATGCTATCTACAATAAATCGCCCTTCAACCATTCTTTTCTCTTTGCTCAGTTCCTGAAATTCTTTAGGGTGAATGTTATTGTAAAACGCTACATATAAATAGGGGAATTCGAGTTGCTCGGTAATGTAAATTTCTTCTTTTTGTGTAGAAAGATAGTTCAGTACCTCTTCTAAATCAGTAGCAAAAGCAACATTCGTTTTTTTAGGGTAGAACCTGAAATAGTCGAGCGTAAACCACGATAAATGAACGAGGAATATAAAACTCAAAAAAAATATTAATAACTTTCTTTCATTTTTTTGTTGGATGGCGTGCAGTAAAAACCCTATCCCTTCAATAGATAAAATAATCAGCATTAGTTGCATTAAAATGGCACGATTTAAATTCATCTTAAACAGAAAAAAAGGTACTGCTGCTGCTGCAAATGCAGCAATCCAAATTTTGTAGGATAGTTTTTCGCTGTGTTTTATGCCAACAATGACTCCTCCTAACGATGCTGAACAAAGTACTAAACTGCTGTGTGGGAAGGAATCCATGGTAGTGTTCCACAAGGTAACATCGTGAAACCCTCGAAAGATGAACTGCAAATTTGTATGTATTACCGATTTCCAGTTTTCTTGAAAATTTTCTCTGGCAGAAGCTAAATCGGGTAGTGAAAGGCCGAGTAAATCGGTAGGGATAAAAGAGAAATAGGGTTTTAGCACAAATAAGAGGAGCGGTAAACTCAATACGGAATACGCGGAAAAACCTATCAAAAGCTGTTTTGTTGAAATTTCCTTCGCCATAAAAATCAACAAAAGAAAATAGAGAGGGAAGGAAAACAAGGCAATGGCGTAGGTATAAGAGGCAAAAACTAAAGGAATAAAACTAAGCCAAATGAATTGGTTGCGATGCTTCATCAACCAAAAAAGAAGGAAGAAATGCAAGAAAATCCAAAAAGGGAAACTATTTACTTCGAGTGCCCATCGCGAAAGCACTATGTGCCACGGACTAAACCCTAAAACACAGATTGCAACCAACGCTTGGCGTTGGTTAAATAGTTTAAAAATATGGTAAATAAGCAGTAACGAGAGCAAACTCAGTAGTAAGTTGGGCAGCCGAAAGCTAAAATCGTTCGCTCCAAAAACAAAGAAAAAAGGGACGGTGAGGTAGCTGTATAACACGTTTTGCCCCGAACCCCAAGAGGGAAAATATACAGGATAGGAGTTCCCCCAGCGGTCTTTTCCTGTTTCTAAAAGCGACCAAGCTTCATAAGCTGCCGAAACTTCGTCTTGGTTAAGTCCGCCAGGAGTTTCAGAGAATTGCCAAGTTCTTACCAATAAACTTGCGGCGATAACTACCCAAAAAACAGTTTTATATAAAGCTGGTGGATTCATTTTCAGGTGCTCATTATTTTACTTCTTCAAAAGTATAATCGCCTTCTAATTTTTCTTTTGGAGCACTAGTAGAGAATACCATTATGCCACCTTCGTGGTAAGCAAAACCTTGCGGAGTATCTGCGAGAGTTCCCCGGAATTCATATAGCTGCTTGTCCTTATATTTCCGAATGCCTAGTAATTTATAATCATGGAGTTGTTCAATAAACACATTAAAAGCATTTTCAGGGGCATTAAATGCGGAAATATAAATTTTGTCAATTGTTCGCTCTTCGTTAAGGTAGTAAAGTAGGGTTGCCGTAAACCTATTTTCTTTAGGTTTTACAGTGTAGGTAAGCAGGGTGTGCTTTTGGGCAAGTGCAATAATTTTGAAAGTAGATTCTCGGGCGAGTGTATCTTGCCATACTTTGGCAGAATACCCAATTTGGGCGTTCGTTTCATTTATTGAAAAAACAACTCCTACAAGAGCGAATAATAAATAGGTAAAAGGGGATTTATAAATGCTGTTCATTCAATGATATTCTAAGTTTTAAAATCTTTCAACTTGTTTGCTTCCATACAAAGATGCTACTTTCTGCCAAATCATTTTGTAACTTTCCTTTACATAATTCATTCATTTAAAATCTCAATTTGAAGATGAAAAAGACAACTACATTACTACTACTACTACTCTGTACGGTTTGGCTACTGCCTAACTTCGCCGATGCGCAAAGAAGGCGACGGCTAGGCGATAACGCAACTACTAGCGTAAAAGTGGCTTTTGAGGAGACTTTTTATAAAGATGCAATAAAATGGCGAAATATTGGTCCATTCCGTGGAGGGCGTTCTTGTGCCGTTACCGGTGTATCCGGAAAGCCTAACTTATTTTATTTTGGTTCTACCGGTGGCGGCGTTTGGCGCACGCAAGATGGTGGGCAGACTTGGGAAAACATTTCAGATGGTTATTTCGGAGGTTCCATTGGTGCCGTTGCCGTTTCTGAGTGGGACAATAACGTAATTTATGTGGGCGGAGGAGAGAAGACTGTCCGTGGAAATGTTTCTTACGGTTACGGTGTTTGGAAATCGGTAGATGCAGGAAAAACGTGGAAACAGAGTGGCCTTGAAAACTCTCGCCATATTTCCAGAATGAGGATTCACCCCAAAAACCCCAATTTAGTGTATGCCGCCGTAATGGGCGATTTGTTTAAATCGAGCGAGGAAAGAGGCGTTTACCGAAGCAAAGACGGCGGGCAAACTTGGGAACGTATCTTATTTGCCAATGCCGATGCCGGTGCGGTCGATTTAATTTTGGATCCTACCAACCCCCGTATTTTGTATGCTTCTACTTGGAAAATCCGCAGAACGCCTTATAGCCTAGAAAGTGGTGGCGAAGGTTCTGACCTTTGGAAAAGTACCGATGGTGGCGATACTTGGACGAAGCTCTCAGATAAAAAAGGGCTACCTAAAGGCCCCCGAGGCATTATTGGAGTTGCCGTTTCGCCTGCGAACCCCGAAAGAGTTTGGGCGGTAATGGAAGCAAAAGAAGGAGGCGTTTACCGCTCTGACGATGGCGGCGAAACTTGGGCAAGAATTAACCAAAGCCGTGCACTGCGCCAAAGAGCTTGGTACTATACTCGCATTTATGCCGATCCTCAAGAGGCAGAAGTAGTGTATGTGTTAAATGTAAACTACCAAAAATCGACCGATGGAGGGAGAACCTTTAAATCAGCAAATGCCCCTCATGGCGACCACCACGATATGTGGATTGCCCCCGAAGACCCAAGCAGAATGATTATGGCCGACGACGGAGGGGCGCAAGTTTCCTTCGATGGAGGCGAGAACTGGAGCACCTACCACAACCAACCCACGGCGCAGTTTTACCGAGTTACTACCGATAATCATTTCCCTTACAGAATTTATGCAGCACAGCAAGATAACTCAACCATACGCATTGCCCACAGAACAACGGGCTACTCTATTGGCGAAAACGATTGGGAACCTACTGCCGGAGGTGAAAGCGCACATATTGCCCCACACCCCGATAATGCAGATATTGTATATGGAGGAAGTTATGGTGGTTTCTTAACCCAAGTGAACCATAAAACCGATGAAGTCCGTGCGGTAAATGTTTGGCCCGATAACCCAATGGGCTACGGAGCAGAAGGAATGAAGTACCGGTTCCAATGGAATTTCCCTATCTTTTTCTCTCCCCATAATTCAAATAAAATATATACGACTTCAAATCAAGTACATGTAAGTGAAGATGGTGGCAACTCTTGGAAAATTATTAGCCCCGACTTAACTCGAAACGATTCCACAAAGCTAAAGTCATCTGGCGGTCTTATTACACAAGACAACACAAGCGTAGAATACTACTGTACCATCTTCGCTGCATGCGAATCTCCTTACGAAAAAGATTTACTTTGGGCAGGTTCAGATGATGGCCTTGTTCACGTTTCAAAAAATGGGGGGGGCAATTGGGAAAATGTTACGCCTTCGGGAATGCCCGAGTGGACCATGATTAACAGCATAGAACCCGACCCATTTACAAAAGGAGGAGCTTATGTGGCAGGAACTCGCTATAAACTCGGCGATTATCAGCCCTATTTGTACAAAACAGAAGACTATGGCAAAACTTGGAAAAAAATTACAGCAGGAATCGACGCATCGCACTTTACAAGAGTAGTCCGTGCCGACCCTAAACGAAAAGGCTTGTTATATGCTGGTACAGAAACAGGAATGTATATTTCGTTCGATGACGGCGCCAACTGGTCTCCCTTCCAAATGGATTTGCCCATTGTACCTATTACCGATTTAACAATTAAAAATGATAACCTCATTGCTGCCACCCAAGGGCGCAGTTTATGGATAATTGATGATTTAACACCTTTACACCAATTGAGCGATGCAGTAACAAAAAGCGATTTCTACTTGTATAAACCGATGCCAAGTTACCGAATGGAAGGAAGAGCAGGCAGACCTTCTAAAACAGTAGGAGAAAACCACCCCGGGGGAGTAATGGTTTCTTACTTTTTGAAAGAAGTTACCGACTCTACCAAAGTGCGCATTGAGTTTATGGAACAAAACGGCACAACCATTAGAGCGTTTGATACCAAGCCCAACAAAGAAAAAAAAGAAGTTGCCCTGAAAGACCTTAAGGCAGGAGGAAATCGCTTTGTTTGGGATATGCGCTACCAACCTGCCGACGATTTTCAAGGAATGATTTTATGGTGGGCGAGTATGCAAGGGCCAAAAGCACTACCGGGGAAATACAAGGTAAAACTTACGGTAAACGGAGCTTCTTCCGAAGAAGAATTTGAAATTTTAAAAGACCCACGTGCTACCGCATCGGATGCCAATATGAAAGCTAAATTCGATTTCCTGATGAAAGTGCAGGAAAAAGTAAGCGAAGCACACAATACCATTTCAGACATTCGCTCTGCTAAGGCACAAATCAAAACGGTTTCAGACCGCTTGAAAGATAACGAGGACATGAAAGATGTGGTAGAAATGGCAAAGGAAATTCAGAAAAAGATGACTGCCATTGAGAAAAACCTCTACCAAACGCAAAACCAAAGCCGCCAAGACCCACTCAACTTCCCCATTAAGCTAACCAACAAGTTGGCCCACTTAAATTCTTTAGAAGGAATGAGCGATTTTGCCCCAACGCAGCAAAGCGAAGCCTTCCGCAAAGAAGTAACAGGTAAAATAGATGAGGAATTAGTAGGTTGGAAATCAATCCTCCAGAAAGATATTCCAGCATTTAATGCACTAGTAAAGAAAAAGGCAATTGACGCAATTATGCTAGAGTCTATCGTAGAACCCAACGATTAAGAATTGATAAACAGACTATTATAATTAAGAGCGTCTTTTAAAGAAATTTGAGAAGGCGCTCTTAAATTTTAGGGTAAAAATAAAAGAGAAAAATTTTCTAAAAAAAACCTTGGGAAAATTTGTTCTATTAAAATAAAGTAATCTATATTTGCACTCGCAAAAAGGAAATAATCCTCCTTAGCTCAGTTGGTTAGAGCGGCTGACTGTTAATCAGTAGGTCCTTGGTTCGAGCCCAAGAGGAGGAGCTTCCGAAAAGAGTTACACGAAAGTGTAGCTCTTTTTTGTTTTAAGACGATTTAAACAATTCTTAAGAGGTAAACAAATGAATTGTGACGGATAAACTAATTCTCTTCAAAGAAAAGGCTTCATAAAACAATTGTTTTATGAAGCCTTAGTACAAAATATACTTTATTTGTAGTTAAGCTGCTTTTTTATACGCTTTTTCGGCTTTTGCTACCTTTTTAACTGCTTTTTCAAATGCTGCCTTCTTCGCTTTTACAACTTTAGTAGCTTCTTTAATCTCCTTTTTCTTTTTATCTTTTTTCTGATAAGTTTTCACAGTTTTTTTCGCCTGTTTTATCGCTTCTTTCCTTTCTGCTACTTTGGTAATCGCTTTTTTTAAAGCCTTTTTAAGTTCTTTTTTCTTAGACATAGTATAATATATTTTTTTAATGTGAACAAAAAGTTAATAAATTATCTCTTTAATATGAATTGAATTTTGTTAGAGGCACTTATTTAACTCTTAATTAGCTAGTACAGTACCATAGAATCTTGGTTATTCAAATATTTTTTTGATAACTTTTCTTTGATAACTACGGCAACGGATTTCGATTTTCACATATCAAAATCCCTCTTTTATCACTGGTTGGTAAATCATTTACCCTAGCATATTTTTTGAACCACCACCTGAAATTGATGTTGTAGTAAGTTCGCTAATTAAAGCGGTAACTTTGAGCGAAGAGCTGTGTGTTTCTTTGCTTTTTCTAATAACTACTTGAAAAGAAACTTCTTTCCACAAAATTATCCCTCCTAAAACAAGTAAAGCCCAAGGTTTAGGGGCTTTGTGTGGCGCTTGGATATTCTGAATGCTTTCGTAGGCAATAATTGTTGCAGAAATTAGAAGAAAAGCAAGCACTACAAATGTAATGAAAGGTTCAATTTTTCCGTGTCCGCAGGGGTAGTTTTTATCTGGTAGCCGTTGAGCATATTTTAACCCAAAAAAAAACCAACAGTGATGAAAAAATATCAGTTGTTAATTCAATGGCATCAGCAATTAGCGCATAAGAGTTCCCAAAGAAACCTGCAAGCCCTTTAATTATTGCTTCTCTCAAATGTGCAATGTAACCCGAAAGAGCAAAATTAAAACAGAAAGATTTTTAGGTAGGGAGCTCTTATAGAATTCTCTATGTGGCATTGCGAAAGTACTACTGCATCAATTTAAATAATAGATTTAAGCCAAAGGCAAAGTAAAACTGAATGTACTGCCCTTGTTTTCTTCGCTTTCTACTTTAATGGAGCTACCATGCTGTTCGGCAAACTCTTTACTAAGCGATAGCCCTAGGCCTGTTCCTTTTTCTTGGTTAGTGCCTTGCATCGAGAATTTTTCTGTAACATCGAAAAGTTTTAGCTGAATATCTTTAGGGATTCCGATGCCATTATCTGTTACAGAGAGTTGCAGCCTATTCTCATTAGTGGTGGTGTAAGCAATGGTAACTGCGCCTCCATTTTTTGTGAATTTGATAGCATTGGAAATCAAGTTTCTCAAAATTACTTCCACCATATTTCTATCGGCGCTTACTTTATATATCTCACTTTTAGTTGCACTAAGGGTAATATTTTTGTTTTCGGATGTTTTAGAGAATAGGGAAATGTTCTCATCAACTACTTCATTAATTTCAAACACGGTGGGGTTGAACGAAATATCACCGGTTTGTAGCCGTGACCATTCTAATAAGTTCTCTAGCAATTTATAGGTATTGTTAGTGGTTGAGAGCATCATATCGGCAAAGCGCATAATATCGTCTTTAGAAAGCTTTTCTAGTTGCGTTTTTAGGAGATGAAGAAAACCGATAATGGAATTAAAAGGCGATTTTAAATCGTGACCAATAATTGAAAAAAACTTGTCTTTGCTTAAATTACTTTCCTGTAATTGTTGGTTTACAGTAACAAGCTGATCATTGAGTTTTCTATATTTTCTGCTATTTAGATAAATAATAATGATGATGCTACAAAGCACTGCAAAGCTACCAATGAACATAAAAATTTGTTGATTTTTAACCTTTATCTGCTCTTCGTTTGCCCTATTCTCCTGAATCAGTTTCTCGTTTCGGAGCTCTTGCTGTTCAAGCATCAAATTACTTATTTTCCGCTCGCTTGCTTGGTTAAAAAGAGTGTCGCTTAGTGCTTTAAACTTAACATGGTAACTGTAGGCTTTATCGAATTTTTTTTGTTGGGCGTATGCTTTTGAAAGTACTCTTGCGCAATGTTGAAGGTGCCAATTAGCCCCATTTTTTTTGGCTAATTCATAGGCTTTCAAACCATATTTAATACCTACTTCTATATTTCCCAATTCTACACTATTTTGGGCAATCCCCAAATAAGTAAAGGTTTCTTCAAAAGGGCTTAATTCTTTGAAAGTATTAAAAACAAACCTATTGCTTTCTATTGCTTCACTATACCGCCCTAGTCGGTACAAAGCCTGTGCTTTTCTATTATAAGACATTGCCAAATAGAGCGAATCGTTCATTGATTGAAACAACGCTATGCTTTTTTGTGTGTAATAAAGTGTACTATCTTTCTGAGGCGACTCTTCATAGCTTACAATAAGGTTAATGTAATTATGACCTAAAGCTTTTTTTGCCTTTAATAAGGTGTCGGCATCTGAATACGTGTTTAGCATCTTCTGCAAGATTCCCATCGACTTCCAATGGTATGCTACCGCTGCTTGGTAGTTTTTCAAGCTAGAAAGACATAATCCTATTGAGTTATAACATCTTGCTACGCCAAGATTATCTTTTAACGACTGAAACCCATCAAGCGACTTTAAGTAAAAGTCCATCGCATTTTGGTAATCTGTAAGTAGATAGCTGGCCACTCCCATTCCCCTTTGAGAATTGGCAATGGTTAAAGGCTTCTTTGTACTGCTTAGTGCTTTACCAAAAAAAAACCGCATAGAATCGGGCGCGTTAGGGTAATATTCCCAACCTATATTATGATGCAGCAATGCTTTTTCCTCATTTTCCACAGATTTTGAAAGTAATAGCAGCAAACTATCTCGTGCATTTTGTGCTAATGCCGAAGAGCAGACGTAAAATCCAAAAAAAAATACTAGTAGAATTTTCATATTGTAGCTATTATAGTATACAATCTACAACAGTTTACAAAGAGGGGAATGATTACCTCAGCATTAATCTGTAATTAACACAATATAATAGGTCTAAATTTCTATCACTTTAAAAGCAGAGATTCTTTGTAAAAGTACTTGAACCCGATTAGTTAGTGCAGCATACCCTCCGTAAGGTTATTTGATCTGTAAGCAGTGTTTAGTTTTAGTGAAGTTATTGACTAAGTAGGTATGCCAATCAGGGGTTATGATCTTCTTTTTTGAGTTTAAAGAATAAATTTTGGTACCACCCCGAACAGAATGAGGAAGCTAGTAAATAGAACAAATAAACGTTATAATGATAAAAAAAACGATGTTTTGGCTTAGTTTCTTTCGATTTTGAGCAGCTCCTATTTCCCCTTAATTAGCAGCGAAATTAAGTGTTTCACCTTTATAACTTTATATATATAAAGAGCGCATAATAAACATTATAGGAAGTCGCCAGCAACAAAGTTGAAAAAAAAAGCCTATTTTTGTTAAACTAAATTAAACTATCTAAGTGTTTGATTGTCCGACAAGAGTCTATCAAAAAAACTGTAAGTGTTCATATTTCTTTCAAACCAACGCTAACACACCATGAAATCACGTATCTATATTTTTTCAATCTTTCTGTTTTTTGGTTTAACCGCCTGTAGTTTCGACGACGAATTAGGTCTGTACGTAAGTTTAGATTTGAATGGTGATATGGAAGAAGTTGACCCTGTGAATGCGAATTATGCGTTGGGTTGGCAGTTAAGGGCAGAAAACTTTAATCCTCCGAATAATTATACTTACCGCAGAACAGACAAGTACGCTGCCTCGGGTAATTACTCTGTAATGCTAAAAGCCGATGAAGTAGATTCCCCTGATGAGTTTTGGTATCTTCTTCAAGAAATTGATGTAACACAGATTCCCGTGGGGCAAGAGCTTACTTTAAGCATAAAAGTGAAAACGGTTAATTTGCAAGGCAAAGGATTTGATGTTGCCATGTATGGACAGCATGAATTTGAACCGCATTCAGGGATATACAGATCAAGCTATGATGTGACAGCGTTTATAAGTGGAGATAACGATTGGCAAGAATACATTTTGCAAGTACCCGCATTTCCTTCTAACATAAGAGATTTAAATGTACTGCTTATTCTTTCACCGAACACAACAGGTGAAGTTTATTTTGACGATTTACGCCTAGGGTTTAATCAGTAAAAGAGAGTATAAGTTGTACATTAAAAAGGGGGGGAGTCTTAACAGACTTTCCCCTTTTTAATTTTACAAACTCAATTCTTTTTGGGTGAAAACAACTTCGTTGAACAACTTCCTTTGTTGGGGTACTAACTCCCTATCTTTCAGAGGGTCGGGGAGGAGCTCTGCATTTGCCTGATAACCTAAGGCAATGAAAGTAGCAGGTTCGTAATTCTTGGGAAGTTGAAGCGTAGTTGCTGCTTTTTCAGCTGAAAATCCAGCCATTTGGTGCAAGGATAGTCCTAAGTCTGTAGCCTGTGCAGAAAGATTACCCACGGCTAGCCCTAAATCGTAAAAAGCATGTTTATTCGGTTTTCCATTGGCAGAAAAGTCTTTTTTTGCAATTGCCAATATGAAAACGGGTGCTTTTAATGCCCATATTTGGTTCGCAGGCATCAACCAATTTCCCATTTCTTCAAACAATTCTGGCGTGGTACTTTTTTGCGCTACTAGAAATCGCCAGGGCTGTTCATTAAAGCAAGAAGGAGCTAAGCGAGCAGCTTCTAGCACCGACATCAATTTTTCTTCTTCTACAGGGCGAGTATCAAACGAACGAGGGCTCCATCTATTTTTGATGATGGGATGTACATGAAATTTAGTTTCTGTTAGAATCTTCATATTTGTATGTATAATAGTTGTATTAACATTATTTACTATTACAACAAATTGATAAAAAATTAGTTTCTCAAAGGGGAATTTGATTTTCAGCCAGATAGAAATAAAATCTTTTATGCAGAGTTGAATAAGAATTATTTGACTTTTTGAACCAGTTGTTTAATTAATGCTTCTGCTTCTGTGCCATGCTCAGCAGCAATTGCGTTTTCAATAGCATCAAAACTCTCTTTTTGAAACGTTTGGGTAATTTTTCCTCGGTTAAGCAAATGAATGGAATCGGCGAAACTGGTAAGCACCTCTAAAATGTGGGAGGTAACAATCATCGTTTTGCCCTGTTTTTTCATTTCAGAGAGTATTTGTTTTAGGTGCAGGTTAGTTTCTAAATCGAGGTTATTGAAGGGTTCATCGAGAATTATAAGAGGAGCATCAGAGGCTAAAATCGACATAAAGGCAAGTTTTTTTTTCATGCCCGATGAGTAGTTCTCTATCATCTCTTTTAAAGGGAGTTGAAACAACTGATTCCATTTTTCAAAATCGAAATCAGGATAAAATTGCTGGAATAGCTGGAGATATTCTTTTCCAGTAATGCGTGCATAAAAAAATAGTTGGGCTTCAAGAAATGCAATAG
>CAZFQW010000013.1:0-18872 GCA_964521225.1 uncultured Roseobacteraceae bacterium | reverse complement strand
CCCTGAATAAAGTGCTAAATAGTTACCATGAGTTTCTCAATCGGGCTCCCAACGGTACAAAGGCTTTCTTTCTACCAAATGCACCCCCCCTAGCCATACATTGGGGTAGCCGTAGTCAATCCAGTCTCTGTTACCTATGCGCACCTGTTCCCCAAGAGTCGTAATTTCTATTTCTCCTTCAAACTGAAAAATTTGCTCGCCCTTGTAAGCTTTAATCGATGCTTGATTAAAAGTAACGAGCATGGGAGATAGTTTTTCGAGGCAATTCACTAACTGCGCATCACCCAAGCCATAAACGGGGTGTTTTGCCCAGAAAGGCTCGAAAATTTGCCCAAACTTAGTGGGCTTTTCTGTGGCGATGATGTCGAGCAATGCTTGTTCAACAGCATTTAAACCATTTTTAAAGGAAGGAAATCGGCTCAAGTGTGCGGCAAAAGCTTTTTTTAAATGAGGGAAATAATCGATTTCGCTTTCACCTATAAGTGTGCCCAGTTTTTCTGGTGAACTTGAAGTATAAAACCCCCAAAGCTCTTGTGCTTTCAAAAGCATAACTTTAGGCACGGGAGTGCGTTGTTGGTACCACCTTTCAATTTGCTCGGCCGAACCCACGCCCATACCTCTAAAATTTGTTCCTTCTTGCTCTTTTCCAGGGCTTACAAGGCTAATTTCAAGTTGTGAAATATCTTGTTGAGCTAGCCAATTGAGCAAATAAATTAAGTTGATTTGGCAAAAAAGGTCGTACTCAAACCAAAGAGTTAAATGCGTGTATTCCGAAAGCTTATCAAGCTTCACCTTTTCTTGTATTACTTTTTTAAAATAAGAAGACGCCGACTCGCCATATCTTTTAAAGCTTTTGGCAAAATAAAGCCCTCGGTATTTCCAGAAATCTTTATTATCTGTTACGGGTCCTTCCATCATCACTTCTCGCCAAATGAGGGTTTCGTTATCAGCTAATTTGCTTTCACTAAATGGGGCAGCAGTGCCATCGCCATTCAAAATATGTAGTGGTTTCATGTAGAAGTTATATTGGTTTGAAATGAAGAGACTTAGCTTATTTGAGTTTTTTATGACACATTTGTAGCCTTTATTCAAAAGGCAATGTTACATTTCATATATACAATGCCTAAATTAGTCAAATTAAGTACTTATTAAGTAGATAGATAAAATTGAGTTGCGTTTAAACTTTCGCAATTTATGGTTTTAGATATTTGGTTATCAGGCATTTACTATTTTAAAATCTCTAAAATTTCTGTCTACCTACTTAGCAAATAAATCAATCGTACTCGATTTCGTCTGAGTACTCAATTAAAATGCCCTTACAAAGAAACTCGTGGCACGAATACCGGATTACTCCAAGATATTTTTATGCTGATTATTTGACAGAACGATTCGTGCTGCGCGTGTTAAAAACATATTTTAATTTTTGTAAGGAAACACTTTTATCTATTTAATTGAAATTTCACCCCAAAGTAATCTGAGATGATTCTCAACCGACTAAAAGATATTATTCGCTCATCAATCAATGATCAATTTGAACGCTTACGCGATAGCGATACTAGATTTGATTTCGAAGAGTGGCGCAAGTATGATAAAGAATATGAAGACACACGCCAACGGCAGCAGCAGTACGAAAAACAGTATCAGGCTAAGCAGCATGCTCAGAATAATAATGAGCTTAAATATTACCAAATACTTGAAGTAGCGCCGGGTTCTTCTTTTGAGGTAATTAAAAAATCTTACAGAAGGCTAATGAAAATGTATCACCCTGATTTATTTAGGAACGACGAAGAAAAACACCAAACAGCTCTTGAAATTTCAAGGCAGTTGAATGAAGCCTACGTTCACTTTGAAAAGAAATTCGGTAAATAAATAACAGTTTAGTGGATTTTACGACTTATTTGTAGAGAAATGTTCTGATAAAAATGTGTTTTAATAACCGAATCCCTTTTTTTATTTAAATTTCTGTTTGAAATGTTATAACTTATTTATCATTTCTACTTTAGAACAAAAAATCAAAATCTAGCATATGTTTAAGTGGTTTAAACGCTTATTTAATATTGGGAAAGCACAAGCAAATTCTGTATTAGATAAAATGGAAGACCCTGTTAAAATGACAGAACAGGGCATTAATGATTTAAAAAGTGATCTCAATAAGAGTTTACAAGGTTTAGCCGAGGTAAAAGCAATGGCTATTCGAGAGAAAAAACAGCTAGAAGAAAGTATGCGTGCTGCCGCCGAATACGAAAATAAAGCAATTCTGCTGTTACAGAAATCTCAGGCAGGAGAACTCTCAGAAGCTGAAGCAGACCGATTGGCCTCACAGGCACTGGCTAAGAAAGACCAAATTGAGGGTCGTATGGTTGCCAATAAGAAAAATGTGGAGCAATACGACAAAATGGTTACCAAAATGGAAGGGAACGTGCAGCAACTGAAAAGCCAGGTTTCGAGCTGGGAGAACGAGCTGAAATCGCTGAAAGCACGCTCTAAAGTGAGCCAAGCAACCGTGAAGCTTAATAAGCAATTAGCCAATGTGGACTCGAGCGATACGCTTGCACGCCTTGAAAGGATGAAAGAAAAAGTAATGGAGCAAGAAGCGTTGGCAGAATCTTACCAAGAAATTAATAACCAAGCAACTAGCGTTGACGATGAAATTAACAAAGCACTAGGAGGCGATACCAACAAAGCGATTGCTTCTTCTGATGCACTCAATAAATTGAAAGCACGCCTAGCTTCAAAAACTGAAGATAGTAGTAGCAATGCTTCTTCTTCGGCAGATACAGGAAGCTGGGGAGGGGCTGCTACTGAGAGCAATGATGCAGGAGGCGCAACAACCCCTCCGCCTAAAACTTCGGTAGATGCCGACTTAGATAAGTTGAAACAAAAGCTAAGAGGTGATACTCCACCACCAACAGAATAAAAGAAAAAACCTGCATTAAGCAGGTTTTTTTATGCTTTTAGTTGAGTAAGTAAACGTTCAATTACGAATTATAAGTAAGCATCCATAAAAGAATCGTCATTCCGTTACAGTTAGGATATGTGCGAAAAGGCTGAAACGGAATCTCCTAATTAACAGATTCCAACAGGGGCGCCTGGCGATAATTTACTCCTGCCGTCGCAAATTTTTGGGATGACGAATACACGTTTTATTATGGCTCGGTACTTAAAAACACTCATATTAAGCATTTCACCTCATAGATAAATGCTGTTTAAAAAATACTTTCTCTTAAAATAGGCATACTTAAACAGTGCGAACCGCCACGGGCACGCGAAAGCTCTGCACTTGGTAAGAGTATTAGCGTATTTGTTATGTTTTCGGGCTGTTTTTCCCCACTTTTAAACTGGCTTAGTAAAGTAGTTGCGTGGACTACCTCAAACCCCTTTTTCTTAAAGCCATTCGCAGTTCTATCGTTGCGGTCGTAGCCAATTACCACTCCTTCTTTTAATGCCAAAACATTGCACGAGTCGGTCCATTGTTCGCGCTGCCCAAACGGAAATTCACCATCTCCGGAATAGATAAACTCTGTGGGCATTGTACTTTTCAAGTCTTTTTGACTTATATCGTCTAGTAAATCTTCTAAGTAAGGGAATTTTTTAGGCGTGTGAATATGCTCTTTACGAAACTGAAGAATTTCAAGGTCGGTCGAGTCGTTTCTTTCGCCTAAACTCGGAATCAAATCTCGGTTTTCCATTTCCTTTCCATACTTAGAAAAAGGAGCAAAGAGTACCCATAAATTCCGCTTCACTTGGGTAAAAGTAGTATCAATGTGCATATACGCCCTTTTCTGAGGGATTTTCAGTACAGTTACCTTTTCAACTACATTGTGCTGAAATAAACGCTGCATAATTTGGTTGGCGGCGTGGGTTGTAGTTCTTTCGCTCACCCCAATTAATAAATGGTTGGGGGCAACCATCATTATATCGCCTCCTTCGGCAGTAACTCTTTTTAATTCTTTTTCTTCATCGTCAAGCAAAAAATAATCTTCGGTAGAAGAAATCTCTATAATATTATCTTTTATTTTATTAAAAGTAGGGTGGTTAAAGACAATAAATCGAGTAAGAATTGCCTCTCTGGCTCTGGTTCTGGTGGCGGGCCTTGAAAGCAACAAATGATTATTTACGGTAATGCCAATATCCCTGGTAAAAATAAAATTAGGAATAGGAGGGAAAATCATTCTGCCGTTGGGGACAATCCCGGAAATTAACGTTTTAGCAAGCTCTAAAGAAGAAAGCAGTAGTAGCTCTTCTTGCAGTAAGTACGATGTTTTTTCGTGAGCACAACAAGAAGCTACAAGCCTTAATCTTACTTCTCTGTCTTCTAAAATCTGAGATAATAGAAACTGAGGCTCTAAAACTTTATCAGAATTAAAATACTGAGGGTTATCTGGTTTATAGAATTTTCGTTGGTTTTCAGCTTTATCTATTTCGTTGATTTTATCTTTTATTTTCTCGGGGTCCAGAAAGTAGAGAAGAAGTTTTATGTAGAGGTCGTACTCATTTTTTCTCATACTCTCTAGGTGAATGATGTCTTCGAAGAGCCAATCCTGGGCTTTTGTTGGGATAACTTTTCCTAAGCCCCCATCGGGACTATGCACAATGACTCTTCTGAGAGTGCCAATTTCGGAGCTAACTTCAATTCCTTTGTTATTCATTTGTTAATCTTTAGTTTCTCGAATTTAATAAAGCTTTGCCAAAGAGGCCGAAGTGATTTTACTTAATTGCTAACTCTACACAAGTTGAAGCGATGCTAATTGGCTTCTTTAAAGAAGCCAAATGGGATGGTTTTCTTGGCTTGTACGTAAAAAAATACATGAAATGCTAAACCAACTATTTTCTTAAAAAAGAACAAATAAAAATCCAAATATTAACATCTGTAAGGATTTCCAAATAATATATGAACCGAGATAGTGTAACTAAATCCGTAATTTTCCTACTTTAAAAAAGGGGATAGATAAACTATTATCTTTTTTAAAGATTTTATTGATACACACGAATACATTACATTTTTTACAAATTACACAATCGCATGAGAAAAGTATTATTAGTTGTGTCGCTGTTTTTAATCAGTTGGTGGACAGCACATGCACAAGATGAAATCTACAATAAGAATGGGGTGAGAGATAACCGCCTTGAAATCTATTATTTTAAAAACGCGACAATCCAGACCGATTACCAAACCAAGCTCGAAAATGCTTCGATGATTGTGCGTGGAGGAGTGGTAGAAGCGGTGGGGACAAACTTAGCAGCGCCTAAAGGAGCGGTAGAAGTAGATTTGGAAGGGAAGTATATTTACCCGTCGTTAATTGATCTTTACAGTAGCTACGGGCTGCCTAAATTAGAAAGAGCAGGAGGCAATCGTTGGAGCAGAAGAGAGCAAATTACCCCAAAAACAGAGGGCGCATTTGCTCAGAACGATGCAAACAAAGCACATTACAATGCAGCAGAAGAGTTTACGACCGATGATAAATCTGCAAAACCTTACATAGATTCGGGTTTTGGAGCAGTACTCACTGTAAAAAAAGATGGCTTAGCTCGTGGAACGGGAGCACTTGTAACCCTTTCAGACGATGTGGAGAACAAAGTAGTGCTAAAGGCAAAAGCTTCTGCCAACTACTCATTCGATAAAGGAACTTCTATCCAAGATTATCCGTGGTCGCGCATGGGATATATTTCATTTTTGCGTCAGACTTACTTAGATGCCAAATGGTATGCTGAAAACCCTAACAAAGATTACCGAGATTTAACACTCGAAGCGTGGAATGCTACACAATCGCTTCCGCAGATTTTCGATGCCCCCGGATGGATGCAAATACTAAGAGCCGATAAAATAGGAGATGAGTTTGGCGTACAATACATTATTAAAGGCAATGGCGATGAGTATCAGAGAATTGATGCTGTAAAAGCAACCAAGGCATCGCTAATTATTCCTGTTAACTTCCCTGCTGCTTACGATGTAACAGACCCTTACGATGCAGAAAATATTGCCCTTGAAGACATGATGCATTGGGAGTTAGCGGCAACGAACCCAGGCAAACTGGCCGCAGCAGGAATCTCTTTCGCCATTACTTCTGAGGGATTAAAGAAGAAATCAGACATCTGGAAAAACATTCGCAAAGCAATTGAACAGGGATTAAGCGAGCAAGATGCCATGAAAGCACTTACTTATACCCCTGCTCAGATGGTGGGAATGAGTAACAACTTAGGCAACTTAAAAGCAGGCAGTGTTGCCAATTTCATGATCACTTCAGATAACCCTTTTGTAGAAGATGATGCGGTGATTTACGAGAACTGGATTCAAGGAAAAGCATTTGTTATTACCGATAAAGATACACCCAATTTAGCAGGGGAGTACGAAATTTCGGTAGAAGGACAGAAATTCCCTTTAACGATTAGCGGAAAAGCAGGGAAACACAAATTCAAGCTTTCAGTAAACGATTCTACTAAAATTGATGTGAAAGCGAGCCTAGAAGGAAATCTTCTTACACTTAGTTACAAACCAGACAAAAAGAAAGACGAAATGATGCGTCTTTCTGGTTGGTTAGAGGGCAAAGGAATGAAAGGCAGAGGGCAAAAGCCTGATGGTTCGTGGTTCGATTGGACCGCTGAGTTCAAAAAAGAATTAGAAGAAAAAGACGAGAAAAAGAAAAGCGATGCAGAGAGCAAAGAGGCTACAATGGCTCAAGTACCTTACCCATTCTTGCCTTTTGGAAATACGAAGGCACCAGAAGCAAAGACTATTCTTTTCAAAAATGCAACCGTTTGGACCAACGAAGCCGAAGGGATTGTAACTGAAACTGATGTTTTAGTAAAAGATGGGAAAATCAGCAAAGTAGGGAAAAACCTATCGGCAAGTGGCGCTACGATAATTGATGCAACTGGCAAGCATTTAACAAGCGGAATTATCGATGAGCATACACACATTGCAGCCTCTTCTATTAACGATGTTGCTACTATTTCTGCCATGGTAAGAATGGGCGATGTGATCAACTCTGAAGACATCAATATATACCGCCAGCTTTCTGGTGGCGTAACTGCTGCGCAATTACTGCATGGTTCCGCTAATCCTGTGGGAGGCCAATCTGCCTTATTTAAGCTTCGCTGGGGTTCATTACCAGACGAAATGCTCATTAAAGGAGCAGATGGTTTTATCAAATTTGCCTTAGGTGAAAACGTAAAACGCTCTCGTAGCAGCAATTCAATCCGTTTCCCACAAACCAGAATGGGTGTAGAGCAAGTTTATATGGATGGTTTCAGCAGAGCTAAAGAATACGATGAGGCTTGGAAAAAATTCAACGGGCTTTCTGCTCGCGACAAAGCAACAGCGAAAGCGCCACGAAGAGACCTTACTCTTGAAACAATGGCAGAAATTATCAACAAAGAAAGATTCATTTCTTGTCACTCTTATGTACAGTCAGAAATTAATATGCTGATGCATGTTGCCGATAAATTCGATTTTAAAGTGAATACCTTCACACATATTTTGGAAGGTTACAAAGTAGCCGATAAAATGGCAGCACATGGTGCGTTGGCTTCAACCTTTGCCGATTGGTGGGCATACAAGTTTGAGGTACGCTATGCAATTCCTTATAACCCAACATTAATGACCATGGCAGGGGTAGTAACGGCAATTAATTCTGATGATGCTGAAATGGCACGCCGCTTAAATCAGGAAGCAGCAAAATCGGTAAAATATGGTGGCATGAGCCAAGAAGATGCTTGGAAAATGGTTACTTTAAACCCCGCAAAAATGCTTCACCTTAACAACAGAATGGGTAGCGTGAAGGCAGGAAAAGATGCCGATTTAGTGTTATGGAACAATAACCCCCTGTCTATCTATGCAAAAGTTGAAAAAACGATGGTAGATGGAAAAGTGCTTTTTGATATCGAAGAGGATATGAAAAAACGTGAATTGGTAGCGAAAGAACGGGCACGTTTAATCCAAAAAATGAATGCTGATCGTGGTGCAGGTGCTGGTAAACGTCCCGCTTCGCGCAGAATGCAGCAAATGTTCCATTGCGATGATCTAGATTTTGGAACTGTACTGGGCGAGAAGTAACCATTGGTAATCAATTGAAAACTTCGAGCTAGATTATTTAATTAAAATTTGCTACTAATGACATTCAAGTTGAGAAAAAATGCGACAGAGGAAGAAATAAGAGAGTTGGCAGAAAAAGCGCAGCACTACGCGGTAAATCAGACAAAAAAAAGCGGTGTAGATGTAAAAAAGTATTTGGGTATTCTTGAGCCTGACAGCGTTTTTTTAAAAGAGTCTTCTTTAGAAATACAAAAAAGAATACGTAATGAGTGGGAGTGAAAGTTTATTGGACACCAATGCTATCATTCACCTTTTGAAAGGGAATAAAGCATTAGGGAGTCTTATTCATCATTACCAACTCTATATTTCTTTTATTTCTGAAATAGAACTCTTAGGTTATCAAGGAATTACAGCTAAAGAGACAAGACAAATTGAAGCCTTTATTAATGATTGCAGAATGGTCGATATTAATCAACAAATTAAAAGGAAAGTTATCCAACTTCGGAAAACGAAAAAGATAAAACTCCCTGATGCAATTATAGCGGCTACTACTCTATACCTAGCGGCCTCTTTCGTTCCATCTGATAAAGGCTTTAAAAATATTACAGGACTTACTTACTCTGATAAATTTTGAACCTCTCTAGTAGTGAATTAATCATCTTTCTATCAATCAAAAGAAATTTCAAAATGAAACATATACAAAAAACACTTTTAGGGCTAGTCCTACTTTTTTGGGGATTGAACGCCCAAGCTCAAGTGCCGGCACCAGCCCCTGCACAGTCTAAACCCATTGTTTTGCTAGGTGCAACCGCTCATTTAGGTAACGGGCAAGTAATTGAAAAAGCAGCCGTTGCTTTTACCGATGGAAAACTTACGGAAGTAGTGGCAGAGGCAGCATTTAGCGGCGACTTATCGCAGTACGATGCGGTACGTTTAGATGGCAGGCATATCTACCCCGGCTTTATCATTCCTTCGACCGATTTAGGATTGGTAGAAATTGGGTCGGTGAGAGCTACAAGAGACGACAACGAAGTAGGGGATGTAAATCCAAATATCCGCTCAATTGTTTCTTACAATACCGACTCGGAAATTATTCCTACTATGCGATACAATGGCATTTTACTCGCGCAAACCACACCACAAGGGGGAGTAGTTTCAGGAACGTCTTCTATAGTACATATGGACGCATGGAACTGGGAAGATGCCGCTGTAAAAATGGATGATGCATTGCATATTAACTGGCCAAGTCGTTTCCGTAACCAGTGGGATCTAGAAACTTTTACGGTAAGTAGAGTTAAAAACAAACAGTATGATGAAGTATATTCTGTATTAGAAAAGACTTTTGCAGATGCAATTGCTTATCAGGCTGGAAACCCTGCAAAAAGAAACCTCAAAATGGAAGCAATGCTTGGCATGTTCGATGGTACAAAAGCATTGCACATCCATGTAGACGAAGCACGTGAAATTGTAGATGGTGTAAAGTTTGCACAGAAATATGGCGTAAAGAAAATTGTGGTAGTAGGAGCAGAAGATGCTTACGAAGTACGCGATTTCTTAAAGCAGAATAACATCCCTGTAGTTGTGGCTGATATCCACCGTTTACCTGGCCGCCGCCACGACGATTACAACTTACCTTACAAATTAGCAGGCATGTTACACAAGGCAGGCTTAACAGTAGCTTTAAGCTACGATGGTGTTTCTAATGCTAGAAACTTACCTTTTTATGCTGGAACAACAGTTACGCATGGCGAGGTAAGCAAAGAAGAAGCATTGCAATTAATCACTCTAAATCCTGCAAAAATTTTAGGGATTGATGATAAGTTCGGGACGTTAGAAAAAGGAAAAAGCGCTACTCTTTTTGTTTCTACAGGCGATGCGCTCGACATGTTGGGGAACAACATGGAACACGTATTTATCGATGGAAGAAAAGTGACTTTACCAGCCATGCAGCAAGAGCTTTTCGAGAAGTATAAAGCCAAATACGAATCGCAGAAGTAATTGATTTTTGTATTTAAATACGCTTAATAAAGAAAAGCCACAACTATTTACTAGTTGTGGCTTTTCTTTTTATGTAAACGCGATGTTTACTTTAAAAATGGATCAGACCATTTGGGGTTTGTATAAACATCGTTACCACTCAACGTTTTAAGAAAGGCAACCAAAGCCGATTTTTCAGCATCGCTTAACTGTAAGTTCTGAGTTTGATTACCTACCGTAAGCCTAGGGTCTAGATTATTATTACCAGCATTATTAGGTATCCTGTTGTAATGCTCAATTACTTGCTCTAAAGATTGAAACGAACCATCATGCATTAAACTTCCATTCGGTTGCCCTTCGCTATTTACAATATCTCTTAAAGAAGGAGCACGGGTATTTGTAACATCTACTTCTACGTCGCTTAGTGCAACACTCACTACTCCGTTGTTTCTAGATTGTGGGTCAATATCAAATTCGGGTGCTCTATGGCAGCCTTGGCAGCCTGCCCCTACCAAACCAGCACCGCCGGGTCCACCATTGGGCGGTGTAAAAAAGATAGCTTTTCCTAAGTTTTCCTCATCGGTAAAATTGGGGAATGAATCGTTGTCATTATTGACTTGGCTTCTACCCGCATCGTATTTAGCATCGAACGATTCAATGCTCCTAATAAATTGAGCCAATGCATTCTGAACTTTTTCTTCGGTTACCTCTGGTGTTCCGTACACTTTTGTGAACAACGCTTGGTAGTATTCCAAGTTTTCAAGCCTAGTAATTAAATCCTGAAAAGTAGGATCATCGTTTTCTCCACTAAAGCCCATTTCCGCATGGTCTTGAATGGGTTGGGTCGTCTGTATTTCAAGCGTATTGGCTCTTTCATCCCAAAAAAATCGGCCCTCATTGGCAAAACGGGCATTAATTAAACGCATAGAGTGCCTGCCTGTTACGCCATTAACCCCCTCGCTTACTTGGTTAGGGTCGCTAAAGGCAAAAGCCTGCTGATGGCAAGAAGAACAAGAAACGGTTAGGTCTTTAGAAAGTTGTTTATCGTAAAACAAAACTCTACCGAGTGTCGCCCCCTCGTTGGTAATCGGGTTGTCTGTAGTATTATCTTTTCGGATATAATTAGGAGTGTTTTGCCCCGTATAATTTTCCAAATTATCTAAGTCGATATTTGCCCCAAATACAGATTGTAAAATAGGGCTTTCCTCTTCAGGATTTATTTGGTCTGTGTCTTCCTGAGTACAAGAAATAGCAAAAAGGAATGGCAGGGTACTCAAAGTAATAGCACCAATTTTAAGGCTACGCTTCATAATTTTAATTGGATGATTTTCTTCTTAGATTTAAAAAAAAAGAAAGGTTTAATTGAAATAGGAAAAAAATTAAGATGAGATAAAATCAACTTTTTATAAAGTGATAATTAGCTTAGATTACTCCAACGAATGAAAAAGGTTTCGATATGACCAACAAAAAGAAAATAATCAATGATCCAGTACATGGTTTCATCAAAATACGTTCTGAACTCCTTTACGACTTAATTAACCACCCTTTTTTCCAACGCTTGCGTAGAATTAAACAACTCGGACTTACCGACTTTGTGTACCCCGGAGCTTTACATACGCGCTTTAACCATGCCTTGGGGGCAATGCATTTGATGTCAACCACGCTAACACACCTTAAAAATAAGGGGCATAAAATTTCTGCCAAAGAGTTTGAAGCGGCACTTATTGCCATCTTACTGCACGATGTTGGCCATGGGCCTTTCTCTCATGCGCTAGAGTTTAGTATCCTCAAAGAAGTCCATCACGAAAAACTCTCTTTGCTCATGATGAAATATTTGAATGAGCAGTTCGACGGAAAATTAAAGATGGCAATTAAAATCTTTTCCAACCAATATAAAAGAACCTTTTTCCATCAGCTAGTTTCTAGCCAACTCGATATGGATCGAATGGATTACCTGCAAAGAGATTGCTTTTTTACCGGTGTAATCGAAGGAAAAATAGGTTTTGATAGAATCATCCGAATGCTCGATATTGAAGACGATAAAATAGTAGTTGAACAGAAAGCAATGTACAGCATCGAAAACTTCCTAACCTCGCGCCGTTTAATGTATTGGCAAGTGTACCTCCATAAAACTACTGTAAGTACAGAACAGATGCTCATTCAGGTAGTAAAAAGGGCAAAAAATCTTACTCAAGAAGGAGAAGAAGTACCTGCAACTCCCGCATTAAAAGTTTTTTTGGAAGAAAACATCACTTACCAGAATTTCAACGACGATACTAAATATCTTGAAACCTTTGGTTTGTTAGATGATTACGATGTTTGGGGCAGCATAAAGTTTTGGGCTTCTCATAGCGATACTGTACTATCTAAATTAAGTACTATGCTAATGAATCGGCGGTTATTTACAGTAGAGTTTAGCAGTAAACCGTTTCCCGCAGAAAAAATTAATCAGCTCAAAAAACAAATAAAAACGCGTTTAAACCTCACAAAAATTGGAGCTGAGTATTTTTGTACAACAGGTAAAATTACTAATTCTGCCTATGTTTCGGGGAAGGAAAAAATTTTAATAAAAATGAAATCGGGTGAACTCATAGACATTGCAAAGGCATCTGACCTACCTAATATAGAAGCCCTCCGAAAAATTGTGAAGAAGTACTATCTGTGCTATGCTTTGTAGTGAAGATTTTATTTTTCAGTTGCCTTCTCGAAAGTACCAAACTTTCTAGAAGGTGCACTACAAAATAGCACTGGTGCTTAAATTTCTAAGTCTAAATCGTTATCAGACCAACCTTGTTGGTGGAAACCCCAAAATGCTTTTTCTCTAGCTGAGTGATTTCCGCCAAACCACTCAAGCACATCATCCCGTTCTAAATTACTTTTCCGTTTGCTCCAGTAATAAGCATGGATGCTCGAATGCTCCCAATCGAGTAATTTTTTCCGCAAGCCATGCCTCACAGGATTCTGATGAATGTAGCGCAAAACAGTGTAAAAATAGTTGTCGTTAGTGATAGGCTTTCGCTTGAAGTTGGGAATAAACAACGAGCCTTTCCTATTTTGCTGTTTGTTGAAGGCTTGAGCGTAAGAACTGAAACATCTACCAAACTGTCTGCTAATAAAATCACTTTGTTCTTTTGAACTTAACTTCTCGAAAGTTCCAAACTTTCGAGAAGTTGGTTTTAGGGCAACCCAAACTTTCTCCAACTCCCCCTCACTCCGCACTCGAACCAAAAAATGAAAATGATTGGGTAAAAGGCAGTAGGCATACGTTCTAACAATCGGCTGTACATAGAGCATATATTTTTGTAAGAAAAAAGAGTAGTTTCCTTCGTTGGCAAACAGGTTTTCAAATCCATTTGCATGGTTCAAAACATGGTAGGCTTCGTTAGGGAAAAGTGGTGGGTGGTAATCGGGCATTGTAACTTTAGTTTGATTATAGCGCGCATTTTTTTAATCAAATATCATCGAGATTTTCAAAATCTTGATAACACAGCAACTATTACTATCCCGAAAGCTCTAAACCTTCGGAAGGCGTATTCCATAAAAGCTTTTTTTGAATATCAGCTTCGTTTATCACAAATTACTAGAATGTTACTAAATTGCAGCCTTAAATAATTGCAATTGACGAAGTAAACGCAGCGTAGGATTATCAAATGGAATTTACCGCACAGGAAATAGCCCAATTGTTAGGGGGAACAGTAAAAGGAAATCCGAACGATAAAATCAGTTCAGTTTCTAAAATACAGGAAGGAAAGCCAGGTACAATTGCCTTTTTGGCGAACCCTAAATACGAAGAATTTATTTACAGTACTCGGGCAACGGCGGTATTAGTAAATGAAGATTTTAAGCCTACCAAACCACTTAAAACCTCACTTATTTACGTAAAAGATGCTTATGTGGCGTTTAGCTCTTTGCTTGAAGAGTACCAACGCATTGTATCACTTCAGAAAGTAGGAATAGAAGAACCTAGCTTTAGAGACGGTTCGGCAGAGATTGGAGAGAGTCCGTATATTGGTGCTTTTGCCTATCTAGGAAAAAACGTGAAAGTGGGTAACAACTGTAAGATATACCCCCATGTTTATTTGGGCGATAATGTAACCGTAGGCGATAATACTATTCTTTATGCTGGAGTTAAAGTATATGCCGATTGTACTATAGGTAGTTACTGCACCATCCATTCAGGCGCAGTGGTTGGGAGCGATGGCTTCGGCTTTGCCCCACAAGCCGATGGTACCTACAAAACCATTCCGCAGATTGGAAATGTAATTATTGAAGACCACGTTGATATTGGCGCTAACACAGTAATTGACTGCGCTACCATGGGTTCAACCCATATAAAAAAGGGTGTTAAACTCGATAACTTAGTACAAATTGCCCATAATGTAACCATTGGCGAAAACACAGTAGTAGCAGCACAAACAGGTATTTCTGGTTCAGCTACTTTAGGAAAAAACAACGTGCTAGCAGGGCAAGTAGGAATTGTAGGGCATATCGTACTTCCCGACCGAACCACCATTGGCGCACAGTCGGGTATTATGAACCCACCGAAAGAGGAAGGGAAAATACTATTAGGTTCGCCCGCACTCGAACATAAAAATCAACTCAGAAGCCTCGCTATTTTCCGAAGGCTACCAGACATAAAAAAACGCATTGAAAAACTAGAAGCAAAACTTCTTAATTCAGAAGACCAATGAGAGAGACTCAACAAACCATAAAAGAACCTGTAAGTGTCGAAGGCGTAGGGATTCACACAGGAGCAATTGCGAAAATGACTTTCAAACCCGCAAAACCCAATCACGGAATTAAATTCTGTAGAACAGATTTAGAAGGGCAGCCAATTGTAGAAGCCGATGTTGATAATGTAGTTGACCTCTCTAGAGGAACTACGATTGAAAAAGATGGAGCAAGAGTAAACACAGTTGAGCATACACTGGCAGCTTTAGCAGGGCTAGAGATTGATAATATCTTGATTGAGTTAGATGGCCCCGAGCCCCCAATTATGGATGGAAGCTCCATAGAGTTCATTCGGGCACTTCAATCGGTAGGGTTTGAAGACCAATGCATCAGAAGAAATTTCTTTGAAATCCCTGAAAGTGTATTCTATAAAGAAGAAGATAGAGAAGTAGAAATTGTAGGCCTTCCCCTAAAAGACTACAGGCTAACCGTAATGGTAGATTATAACTCGCCCGTTTTAGGAAGCCAGTATGCATCGCTAAACGACATTAGCGAGTTCCCCGAAGAGTACGCTTCATCGCGTACATTTTGCTTCCTTCACGAATTAGAATACCTAAGAAAAAACAACCTTATTAAAGGAGGAAATTTCAGCAATGCCATTGTAGTGGTCGATAAGGTTATGAGCCAAGAAGAACTCGACGATTTAGCAACACTTTTCGATTTACCAAAAGTAGAAGTTAAAAAAGAAGGTATTCTGAACAATGTAGAACTCCGCCATACAAATGAGCCTGCTCGCCATAAACTGCTCGATTTAGTAGGAGATTTAGCCTTAGTAGGCAGGCCTATTAAAGGACAGATTATTGCAGCTCGACCGGGGCATAAAGCCAATATCGGTTTTGCTAAAACCCTCAAAAGACTTATTCAGAAACTAGAGCGTAGCGAAGAAATCCCAGTGTACGACCCAACGATACCTCCTGTTTTAGATATCAACCAACTGAGTCAGGTGTTGCCACACGCTTACCCGTTCCGCTTAGTCGATAAAATCATTCACCTAGATGATACCACCGTAATTGGTGTGAAGAATGTAACGGTAAATGAGCCGTTTTTCCAAGGGCACTTCCCCGGTAATCCTGTAATGCCGGGCGTGCTTCAAGTAGAAGCAATGGCGCAAACCGGTGGTATTTTCTTATTGAATACCGTGGATAAGCCAGAAAACTATTGGACTTATTTTATAGGAATCGATAACTGCCGTTTTAAGCGCATGGTGATACCGGGAGATACTCTAATAACTAAGTGCGAGTTATTAGCACCTATACGCCGGGGGATTGCAAAAATGAGAGCAAGAACATTCTGTGCAGGAAAACTAGTGAGCGAAGCAAATATCTCGGCAAGTTTGATAAAAAAAGATATTGAATCATGAGCATACACGCACTAACTAATATTCACGAAGAAGCTAAAATTGGAGAAGGCTGTACCGTAGAGGCATTTACTACGATTGCAAAAAATGTTGTAATAGGTGCAGGTACCTGGATTGGCCCCAATGTAACCATCATGGAAGGTACCCGAATTGGGAAAAACTGTAAAATATACCCCGGTTCAGTGATTTCAGGCGACCCTCAAGATTTAAAATATGCAGGCGAACCCACCGAAACATTCATTGGCGATAATACCGTTATCCGAGAATGTGTAACGATTAGCCGTGGTACTTCCGATAAGTTTAAAACGGTAATTGGTTCCAACTGCCTCATTATGGCTTATGTACACATTGCACACGATTGCTTCATTGGCGATCACTGTATCTTCTCGAATGCAGTGCAAGTGGCAGGGCATGTGGAAATCTTTGATTATGCTATTATTGGCGGAACTTCAGCCATTCATCAGTTTTCCAAAATAGGGCAGCATTCTATTATCTCTGGCGGTTCTTTGGTAAGAAAAGACGTGCCTCCGTTTGTAAAGGCGGCGCGAGAGCCACTAAGCTATTGCGGAATTAACATGATTGGGCTAAAAAGAAGAGGCTTTACGCAAGAAAGAATTAACGATATCCAAGAAGTATATCGCAATGTTTATATGAAAGGATATAACAATAGTGAAGCTTTAAAGAGTATTGAAAAAGAAATTCCACAGAGCCAAGAAAGAGATGATATTTTGAATTTCATTAAGAACTCTGAAAGAGGAATTATGAAGGGATATCAGTAGCGATTAGCCTGATTACTTTCAAGCCTGTGAGATTTTTAAAACTTCACAGGTTTTTTTGTTTATTTAAATGAATATAAAATTCGCTAAAATGAGACAATTGATAGCACTTGTTTGTATTTGTACTGTTATTTCATGTGGCACCAAAGAAACATCAGAAACAGATAATACTTCTATTCCCAAAGAGATTATTGCCGATAATATAGAGTTAGCGGAAAAGAAGCATCAATTAACTATAAGAGAAAGAATTGATGGCCCCGCTAATATTAGAGATACTATTAACGGCAAAATTTTATTTGAGCTATTTGATAATACCTTATTAGAAGTAGCTCCCCAAGAAAATGATTGGTTTAATATTGGGCTTTATGTTCAGGTGAGTGAAGAGCAAGCAGAAACGCTTAAAATACTTCCCAATCAAGAACTCATATTTGAAGAAAAAGTAGTGGGCAAAACCAAAGATACAGTAGCGTTAATGATCCTTGTTGATGAGGACATAGCTTTAATAAATGGGCTTACTCACAAAAAGAATATCAAAGAAAATACGATTCCCGAAAGAGTATTTAGCGAACTTATTACCACTCAAAATTTTGACAAGGTATATTTCGATGAGTTTTTAAAAAATTTCCAATTTGAGTTATTCGATAGTGCCGAACAATTTTCAGACATAAACCAATATCTAATTTATGAAAGCATTATGGTTGATATGTCTCCTAGAGATAGGATGACTTTATTGTTCCAAAACGACAAACTGATAGGCTTAATTCATTCAAGAGAGATTCAATCCCATGATTTCAACACCGTAGAATTAATTAGAGGGCATAAGCTAAGCACAGTTAACGATATTTCGAAAGAATTAGTAGCATTAATTAAAAAAGAGAAAATTTATTTTTATAATAATGTTGATTAAAATAGCTCGGAAACCTGTTTTCAAGAAGGCATTCTAAAAGATTTGTGTATTTAACTGTACCACAATTATTTAATAAATCTCTGCATAGTTCATTTAAATAGTACTTTTTCAATAATAAATTGTGGTACGGCTACTTATTTATTTATGCTTTGGGGCTTAAAAATTGATTTAAATGAATATAAAACTCTCAGGAATCGGAAAAAAATTTGCCAAAGAATGGCTTTTTAGAAGCTTGAATTATACGTTTGAGAGTGGAAATAAATATGCTATTACCGGGTACAACGGAAGCGGTAAAACAACACTTTTAAAAATAATTGCTGCCGCTACTCCTACCAACGAAGGCACAATACAATATACATTTAATCAGCAAGCTATTTCTGAAGGTAATATCTACCAATATATAGCTTGGACGGGGCCCTACACAGGTTTACCTAGTGAAATGACCTTAGAAGAAATCTATTATTTCTACCATAAATTTAAACCGATTCATCTTTCTTTAAAAGATTTTATTGAGCGAATTAAATTAGAATCGGCAAGAAATAAATCGGTTCAAAATTTCTCATCGGGAATGAAACAAAAACTGCAAATTGCCCTTGCCTTATATTCTGATAGTGCGTTAATTTTATTAGATGAACCTTCTGCTAATTTCGACCAACATAACACGGCTTGGCTCGAAGAAGAAATCAATACAATCGGCAATAAAAAAACAGTAATTATTAGCTCAAACCAAGCGTCAGAAATTGCCCTTTGCGATGAGGTTATTTCTATTGAAAAATGGAAATAATAAATTTAGTATATCTGTAACTAAGGGCGTATCCTAATTTAATTTGAGAAAAAGTAGCTCATTTTCAGATAGTTACTTCATATTAAATACTGTACACGCTGAACCGCGTACTATAGTTAAAATTTGCATCGTGCTAAATAGTAACAAGTTTCTTATAAATTTAACCAATAAGTTAACTTAGCTACTAATGCGCGGTTTTTTACCTTGAAATTTTCTGGGAAGTAATTATCGGTATACACTAAGAAAAAGTCTGAAACAGGCTTAAATCTATATTGTAATCGAGCATTAACATTGATATTATTTAGCTG
>CAZFQW010000012.1:0-18947 GCA_964521225.1 uncultured Roseobacteraceae bacterium | reverse complement strand
CTATCCAAATCTTTGGGCAACACGGCTGGCTCACCACCTCCCGCAGGATACATCCTGTGGAAAGAAAATATCAGAATATGCCTAACGAAATACAGTTTGCTACCGATAAGTTTATCTGTATTTTCTCGAACAAGAATAGGGCCTGGCTTTCCCAAGAAGAACTTGAATCGCGTGCAAGAGCAGGGCAATTTATTGTCTCCTTCCAAGAACTTGAAAAGAAAGGTATTTTTGGAGGATTCTGAAGGGTATCGCTAATAATTAGGTATGCTTTCCTAGTGCGTATTCTCTTACAGGCATTTACCGCGCTACTTTGTTTAGCCCGGGAAGAAAGATGCCCTCAACACTTACTCGCTACTAGTAGTTAAAACGTTGCTGCTTTTGTAAAAAGAGTTTTTTACAGATTAAAAAATAAATTCATGCTCACCACTACTTTAAAAAACTATACTGAAAGTACACTCCCTAAAAAATGGATAGCAGAAATTTTCTATCGGAACTGGTTTAAAATGTTTGTGCCTAAAGAGCTAGGCGGCTTGGAATATACTTTAACAGAAGGGCTACAAAAACTAATATATAGTGCCACACAAAATGGGAGTTTAGGATGGATACATAACTTAGGAAGCGGTGCAGGATATTTTTGCGGCTCGTTTGAGCACAACATTGCAAGGGAACTATTCAGCAATGCCACAGCAGTAATTGCAGGTAGCGGGCAAGTAGGCGGAAATGCTTTTACCAAAGGCGATGGCTATATTTTAGAGGGGAAATGGGATAATTGTAGCGGGGCTGCTCATGCAAGTTTATTTACCGTAAATGCCCTTTGTGAAGATAGCCAAGTGCGTACTTTCACTTTATATCCCAAACAAGTTACCCTGCATAACCACTGGAATTCGTTTGGCTTAAAGGCTACTTCCTCTTATGCTTTAGAGGTAAATTCTTGCTATGTACCCAAAGAAATGACTTTTAAAATAGAAGAGATTAAGTCGTTCCCCGACTATCCTTTGTATCAAATCCCTTTCAATATTTTTGCCCGATTCTGTTTAGTAGCTACCTTAATTGGCATTACCGACTGCTTTTTGAATCATTTAATCAATACGCCTACACTGAAGTTAGAGAGAATAAAATCGCAAGTTATTGAATTAAAAATTCTGAGGGAAGAACATGAAAAGAAGGTAACGAAACTTGCACAAGAATGTTGGGATATGGTAAATACCAATTGTTTCAGCCAAGAAAAGTTTGGACAAACCTTACAAGACTTGGTTGCTCAAATCAATCAGTCGTGTTATAAAAAAACCTGTGATATTTACTACCATACCGGATTGCAACTCTCTAATGAAAAAGAGTTAGCACACTGGGCATTCCGCGATGTGATGACTGCCACCCATCATTTTCTTCTCAAGTAATTTCTACTGCTTTCCGTGCAGATTTTAACTGTAAAACGTATTTCAGCGTGCAAGCGCATGTAAGTAAAATAGGGTTTATCATGAAGGACTTACCTCACGAAAGATGTAGGTGCAAATCTGCTGAACAGAAGGTGCCGCTGAATTCATAGAACATAGGCTAATAAAATTATTTATTGCGACAGTGTTGCAATAAATAATTTTATTGGTTTTATTTGCAACATTATTGCATTTAAAAACTACTTAACTATGTCCCTTAAAAAACGCTCACCAGTTATCTTATTGGCTATCTTACTTTCATTGGCGATGTCAAGTTGTAGCAACGACGACGATGTTCCACCAGAAGAAAATGAAGAAGAAATTATTACCAACGCAAGCTTAGTTTTCGCGCCCACAGGTGGTGGAAGCGCAGTAACTGCCACCGCCGTTGACCCTGACGGCGAAGGCCCTCAACCACTTGCCATATTAAGTAATATTATCTTAGAGGCCGGCACTACTTATACCATGACAATAGATTTGCAAAACGCATTAGAAGGCGAAAGCATCTCTGAAGAAATTGCCGAAGAAGGCGATGAACACATGTTTTTCTTTGCATGGACAAACGATGTATTCTCTGACCCTACGGGAAATGGGAATATCGATAACAGGGCCGATGCTGTAAACTATAACGACCAAGACGAAGATGGTAACCCTTTAGGCCTTTCAACAACATGGACTGCCGCAAGTGCTGGGCAAAGTGGTACGTTTAGAGTAGTGCTAAAACACCAACCCGATTTAAAATCTACCACTTCAGATTCTTCGGTAGGTTCTACAGATTTAGACTTGACTTTTAGCCTTAATATTCAATAAGAACACCTTGTAAGTATTTCAGAAATGTTTCCTTTATTCAAAAGGCTATCTTAACCGATAGCCTTTTTTGTTTTGCTAAATTTGCCCCTACTATAAAAAGGTGTGAATTTTGCCTCGTTCTTAAGTAGTCTAACTTCTATCACCATGCAACAATTACAATCGGTTATTTATAAATTAATCTTACTTCCTTTTTTGCTTCTTTTATTTACCCACATCTCTTGGGCGCAGCAAGCCTGTTTTGATTCAGATTTTGTAAAAGGATGTGTGCCGCTTACTGTAAATGTCACAAACTGTTCTAGCTTACCTAGAGATAATGTAATCTATTTTTTTGATTTTGTTAATAACCCTAATGAATTTTCTGAAAATACAACTTTCACTTACGAAACCGAAGGTGTTTATATCATAAGACAATTAATAGGTACAGCTAACGGCCCTAGAGAATTCACCCAAACCATTGAAGTCCTAAACCCCGCAGCGCCTCGCTTTAGCTTAATTACTTGTGCAAACCGCACCGTACAAGTACAAATAGACGGAGGAACTTACGATAAATACTTAGTGAATTACGGCGATGGTACAGAAGAAACTATCTTCCCCTCCGATGTGCCTACCCATACTTATGCCGCAGGTAACAGCGCAACCATAACCGTAAAAGGACTTTTTGACAACGCTGCCAATAATTGCTCGGAAACTACCCAAACAACCAACCTCATTGAAAACTTAGCACCTGCCCAACTCACCAATTTACAGTTCAGTGGCGGTTCGGTGCAACTTGATTTTAATCTGCCTACCGATACAGAGTATATGCTAGAGGTAAAATCAGGCGGGAGCTACCAAACCGTTCAAACCATTGGGGCGGGTAGCTCTTCTCTAACCCTCAATGGGCAGTCTGCGCCTACTTGTTACAGAATAAAAGCGGTTGATGCTTGTACAGGTACAGAGCAAATCAGTAACGAGCTTTGTAGCATGGAAATGACTGCGACTTCATCTGCAAAAATTAATACCGCTACTTGGTCGGTTTATACCGGTAATGGTTTTGTCTTTTATGAAGTTGTTAGAGATGGTGTTTCTTTGGGGCAGTTCGGAAACGATAACATCACCACCTTTACCGACGAGCAGGTAGTTTGCCAACAAGAATACTGCTACCAAGTAGTAATCAATACGAACGAAGGGTCTTCTACCACCAACCAAGCCTGTGTTACCACCACCTCTAGCACGCAGCCGCTTTCTGTGAATCAGTTTTATGTAAGTGTAGAGGCAAATATTGGGGTACTCAGATGGCAGGTTCCGAACGGTGTAGAAGCTTCAAAAATTATTGTGGAAAAGGCCGAAGGTGCTGGCAGTTTTTCGGCATTAGCCGAAGTAGCAGGCGAAGAAACGCAGTTCGCTGACCCTACAATTGACCCCACCGTGGTGAACTGCTACCAAATTAGTTTGGTAGACGATTGCGGAAATACGGCTGCCCCCGAAACAAGTTGCACCGTTGTGGTTTCGGGCGAAAAAGTGAACCAAGACAACCAAGTGAATTGGACAGAATTTCAAGGTTTTGCTGACTTCAATTACATTATAGAAATCTATGACGATGCGGGCGAGTTACTCAGAGAAGAAGGTCCTCTTACCCCCGTAGACATTCGCTTTTTAGACTTTTTCAGCAATTTAGAAGGCAATGCACAAACCTACAGAATAAGAGTAGAAGACGAGCAAAGCGATGGCATTTCTTTTTCAAACTTTCACCGCATTACCGACCCTAATATTATAAAAGTACCCGATGCCTTTACACCAAATGACGACGGCTTGAACGATACTTTCGATGTCGTCGGAAGCAGAATTACCAGTTTCAGAATTGATATTTTTAATAGATGGGGTACCGTAGTTTTTGGTTCCGATGATATGAATGTTTCGTGGGATGGCACCCTCAAAGGAGGTAAAAAAGCACCAAAAAATCCCTACACTTGGGTAATTAAAGCAGAAGACGAATCAGGAGCTACTTTTAATGAAAAAGGAACCCTTTTATTATTGAGATAAAAAAATTGTGGCAAGAATATCTTACCACAATTTTTTTCTGATTTTATAAAAATGCAATCTCTTTTTACTCAAGAATTACTGCCGTTCCGTTCGCACTTACCATAAGCATACTACCGTTAGAACCAATGGTTTCGTAGTCTAAATCAATTCCTATAACAGCATTTGCTCCTCTCATTCTAGCCTGTTCTTCTAGTTCTGAAAGCGCATGCTCTTTGGCTTCTTTTAACACCTTTTCGTAAGAAGATGAACGGCCTCCTACAACATCGCGGATAGCGGCAAAAATATCTTTAAAAAGATTAGCCCCAATAATAGCCTCGCCGGCTACTACCCCTAAATATTGCGATACCTTTCTACCTTCAATACTTCCTGTTGTTGATAGTAACATAGTTTTTAGTTTTAAATGTAATGATAACTTGAGAACGCTTTAATCTAAAAAAAAGTGAATGGAATTCATAGAAAAAATAGGTTTATATGATTACCCGTGTGTTGTAAGTAAATGCCCAATTGAAGCAATACAGCTATTGTGCTGGAAAGCAGTCTCAATCTGCAACCTACTTTCTAGTGTACTTTCAAGAAAATGATGAACGGTCGGCTATCAACTCTTACAGAGACAAGCCCTCCAATAAAAATTGTTCCGTACAAAAAACTTAAATCTGCTTCGAGATTTCATTCATTTAATCACTTTTAATTTACCTATTTTTGCAGCATGATTAAAGAGATTCAACTCAGAATTAACTTAGTAGAAGAACGCAAAGAAAATATACTCGCTATAAAAGCTGCTCGGCAAATAGGAGTAAATAGCGACGACATTTCGGCGGTAAAAGTGCTGCGAAAGTCGATTGATGCTCGTAAAAAAGAGGTAATTTTTAATTATAAAGTAGCCGTTTATATCAACGAGCAAATTTCTAAAAAAACCGATTACATTTTTGAATACAAAGATGTTTCGAACGCTAAAGAAATTCATATTGTAGGCTTTGGCCCTGCGGGGATGTATGCCGCCTTGCGCTGCATAGAGTTGGGGTACAAACCTGTGGTTTTAGAGCGTGGCAAAAATGTGCAAACACGCAGAAGAGATTTAAAGGCAATTAACCAAGATCACATTGTAAATGAAGACTCTAACTACTGCTTTGGCGAAGGCGGTGCGGGTACTTACTCCGACGGAAAACTTTACACCCGAAGCTTAAAACGTGGCGATGTAAGAAGGATTTTTGAAAACCTCGTTTTTCATGGAGCTACCGAACAAATTTTAATTGATGCACACCCCCATATTGGCACCAATAAACTGCCAAAAATTGTTCAAAATATTCGTGAAACTATTTTAAAATATGGAGGCGAAATTCACTTTGAAACACGGGTAATCGATTTCAAAATCACAAACAATAAACTCCGAGCAATTGAATTGCAAAACGGTAAAGAAATGGCAGTAAATGCAGTGGTTTTAGCTACGGGACATTCGGCACGAGATATTTACGAACTGCTACACCAAAAAGAAATTGCCTTAAAAGCAAAGTCATTTGCCATGGGAGTTCGTGTAGAGCATCCACAAGAAATTATTGACCAAATTCAATATCATTGTGCTACCTCTCGCGATGAGCTTTTACCCGCTGCGGCGTATAGTTTAGTGCAACAGATAAACGAACGGGGAGTTTACTCTTTTTGCATGTGCCCTGGCGGATTTATAGTTCCGGCGGCTACGGCAGAAGGCGAAGTAGTCGTAAACGGAATGTCGCCCAGTAGGAGGAATAGCAAATATGCCAATTCGGGTATTGTTGTAGAATTAGACGTAGATAAAGACTTCAAAAAATATGAGAACCTCGGCCCTTTGAAAGGGTTAGCATTCCAAAAAGAATTAGAGAAAATTTCTTTTTTAGCAGGCGGAAAAAATCAAACCGCTCCTGCCCAACGGTTGGTTGATTTCGTAGACGGGAAATTATCATCAGATTTAAATGAAACATCTTATCAACCAGGTTTAAAGTCGGTGCCGCTTCACTCTCTATTGCCTAAAATAATTGGTAGCAGACTGCGGAAAGGCTTCGCTGCCTTTGGCAAAAAAATGCACGGTTACTACACAAACGAAGCCAATATTGTGGGGGTTGAATCGAGAACCTCCTCACCTATAACCATCCCAAGAAAAGAGAACTTAGCACACCCCGAAATAGGAGGCTTGTTCCCCTGTGGCGAAGGCGGCGGCTATGCGGGGGGGATTATCTCTGCCGCTATGGATGGCGAACGCTGCGCTGAGGCGGTGGTGAAGTTGATGTAGTTTTTCTTCTGTTTTTCAGCCATAACCCAGGTTTTGTCAAACTCTATTGGAGCCAATATTTTATCTTTGCCTAAGGCTTTGGGTTGTTTAAGTCTTAAAATCAAAGTGCTTTTTGGAACTTCTTCAATGATTGTGAATTGCGAACCATGAGGTTGCCAAACAAAACGTTTGTTATCGGTTCTCTTGTTGTATTCTTCCAAAGTTTCTTACATGTAATTACAGAAGTGCTGAAAAGCGATAAATAACTCATAAAGAACTTTTAACCCCTAGTGCTTTAAGGATTTTATCCATTAAACACCACTTGGTGAATGAAGATTGCAACAGGTTAAACCCAACAAAAGCGGTAAATAAAAACCAGTATTCATGTACTGTGTGGCCTAAAAAAAGGCTTAGTAAAATAAATGTTCCTGCAATGGCACGAATTACTCTTTCTCTCATAGCTTCTTATTTTAATTATTAATTTTATTGATTATTAATTTCTATCCGTTATTCTGTTGATGCGGGTTCGTAGAAGGAATTTAAATGCGAATCAGGAGCGACAACCTTCTTTTTGGCGCCTAAACGTTAAATTTTACTATCATTCTGAGCTTGCGGAGAATCTAACAATAAGAACAAGTAGCTGTTGGGTTCTCTCCCTGTGGTTGAGATGACAGAAAAGTATGTTTTTGCTTCGTTTTTTTTATTTTAATAGGCTCGTTAACCCTTGATTCGCATTTTAAATAAGTAGATACTGAATCAATAGAAGTGGCAAAGCATTCCTTCGCTACTGCTTATATTTTTTCAGTATGACGATTTGTTTTAACTCAACACTCCTTAAATCGATTTTTCAACTTGTAATTGGTAGCCATGAAACGGGTTAACCACTTCGCTGTTACTGTTGAATTTTTCTAAAGCATTTAGCACTTTAGCGGCTTGTTCTTCTTCTGTGAACGCCAGATTAACAGTAGAATAAACAGGTATTTTGTTGCCAGAAAACCAATTGTTACTTCTATTGCTATCTCCTTTTTGTATTTTGAAACCGCTGGCATCCATTTCGCTAAAAACCAATACACCATTTTCAAAGAGTATTTTTTTTAGCTCTTTTTGATAAGCTTCAATACCCATTACTACAAGTAGTTTCATATCTGATTTTATTTAATTTGTAATTGCGAACCGAAGCTTTGGATTTTGAAAGGGCATGAAGCAATCTGTATTGATTGAAATGCCCTTTCACAAATTACTTCGCTCCTGCATCGCTCTTAATAACGTGGTTACTTATTAATTTTCTTCAATTTGCGTTGTTGGTTTGCTCATTTCTCTCATGCTTTTTTCTTTCAGTCATAAAGTACACTAGTGGCACAATAATGAGGGTAAGTACTGTGGAAGCAATAGAACCGCCCATTAAAGAAATTGCCAGCCCTTGGAAAATAGGGTCGAACAAAATCACGAAGGCCCCAATTACTACCGTTCCCGCTGTTAATAAAATGGGTGTGGTGCGGACTGCGCCGGCTTCAATTACCGCTATTTTTAAAGGTGCTCCTTCTTCTAATCGCAGGTTTACAAAATCAATTAGCAGTACAGAGTTACGAACCATAATTCCCGCAAGGGCAATCATTCCAATCATAGAGGTGGCGGTAAAAAATGCGCCTAACCACCAGTGCCCTACTAAGATTCCTACCAGTGAAAGCGGGATGGCAACCATCATTACGATGGGTACTTTAAAATCTTGGAACCATCCAATAATCAGCATATAGATAATCACTAAAACTACGGCAAAAGCAGCTCCTAAATCGCGGAATACCTCGTAGGTAATATGCCATTCGCCATCCCATTTAATGCCGTAATCTTCTTCCATAAAAGGCTGAGCGGTGTAGAACTCTTCTAGCGTGTAACCTTCGGGTAGTTTTATATTCTTGAACTTTTCTGAAACATCGGTTATGGCATATACTGGGCTTTCGATAGAACCTGCAACATCGGCGGTTACGTACACCACACGCTTCTGATTTTTGCGGTAAATGCTTTTGTCTTGTAGCTGCTCTGTTACGCTCACTAAATCGCCTACGGAAACCAAATTGCCGGAAGTCGAAAGGATGTTGATGCTTTTTAAATCGGCTAAGTTTGAACGCTCATTTTCATTTAAGCGCAATTGAATGTTCCCAGGTTCTACTTCATTTTCTTGATATAAGCGCGAAACGAGCTGGCCTTGCAATGCCATGTTAAGTGTTTGCACTACTTGTTGTGTACTTACCCCTGCCAACATTGCCTTTTCTTTATCTACCTCGAAACTGAATTCTTTTTGGTCGTCTTCAACTAACCAATCAACATCTACAATTCCATCTGTTTCCTTAAAAATTTGCTTTACCTGAGCGGCAATATCGCGTGCTCCTTTGGTACTAGGGCCATATACTTCGGCTACTAAAGTTGAAATTACGGGGGGGCCTGGGGGCATTTCTACCACTTTCACATTGGCATTGTATTTTGCGGCAATTTCTTGAATATAAGGCCTAAATTTTTTGGCAATGTCGTGGCTTTGTGCGCTTCTCTCTGCCTTATCTAAGATATTTACTTGAATATCGGCAATGTTGTTACCTCGGCGTAAATCGTAGTGGCGCACCAAACCGTTAAAGCTAATTGGCGCAGAAGTTCCCACATAGAGTTGGTAGTTTCTTACCTCAGGCTGATCGGCTAAAAATGCTGTAATGTCTTTCCCAACTACTGCCGTTTTTTCTAGCGTAGTGCCCTCAGGCATATCAATCACTATCTGAAACTCATTTTTATTATCGAACGGAAGCATTTTTACTTCAACTGCTCTAAAGTAAAAGAGCGATATAGAAGCCAATAAAAGTAGGGTGATGCTTCCAATGAAAGCCCAGCGTTTCCAAAGGCTCGTCATCAGTGGGTTCATCAATTTTATATAAATTTTATAGATAGCGGTATCTTCTAAACGATATTCTTTTTTACCCTCGCCCGTGTCGTGTTTTAGTAATCGGTAAGCTAAAAATGGGGTAATCATTAGCGCCACGAGCAACGAAAACAACATTGCCATTGCTGCACCAATAGGCATTGGGCTCATGTAAGGGCCCATTAAACCAGAAACAAATGCCATGGGAAGTACCGAGGCAATTACGGTGAATGTTGCCAAAATAGTTGGGTTGCCGACCTCGTTAATTGAAGCGATGGCAGCTTGCATTAATGGCAACTTCCGCATTTTGAAATGGCGGTGCATATTCTCTGCAATAATGATGGAGTCATCGACCACAATCCCTGTTACAAACACCAAAGCAAAAAGGGTGATTCTGTTGAGCGTATAGCCATACATATAGTACACAAAAAGCGTAAGCGCAAAGGTGATGGGAACGGAAAGAAACACCACCAAACCACCTCTAAAACCCATGGAAAGTGCTACTACAATGGTAACCGCTACCACAGAGCCAAATAAGTGCAATAACAGCTCTGCTACCTTATGAGAGGCGGTTTCTCCATAGTTTCTGGTTTGTGTTACGTTAATATCAGAGGGAATCAGCGAGCCTTTTAGATTCTCGGTTTTCTCTAAGATTTTATCGGCTAGTTTCATGGCATCAGCGCCTCTTCTTTTAGCAATGGAAAGCGTAACGGCAGGGTACATTCCGTACTGCATTTCTTCTTCGGTGCCCGCCCCTAAGCCAAACTCAACATACTGCTTGGCGTTTTCTGGGCCATCGGTAATGTTTGCAATTTGTTTTAGGTAAATTGCCTGCCCACCTACTACGCCTACGATTAGGTTTTCGACATCTTCTATTTCGCTTAAGAATGCGCCTGTTTCTACAAGGTACTCTGTGTTATTTTGATTGAAAGACCCCGAAGCTACTTGCTGATTTGCCGCTTGTAGTTGCTGCGTTACCGACAAAATATCTAGGTTGTAAGCAGCCATTCGCTCTTTGTTGAGCATGACACTTACTTGGCGGTTTCTGCCTCCTAAAATGGTAGTTGCCGAAACCTCCTGTATTTTTTCAATTTCTGAATGGAGTTCTTGCGCTACTCTTTTTAGGGTGTAATCGTCGTAAGTATCGCTCCAAAGGGTGAGGGCAAGTACGGGAACATCGTCTATTGCACGGGTTTTAACGAGTGGTAGGCTAATACCCGTAGGCATTCTATCAATATTTTTCATTACCTCATTGTAGAGTTTTACAATGCTTCGTTCTACATCGTCGCCTACATAGTACTGTACCACTAACATTGCCTGCCCAGGCATTGAAGTAGAATACACATATTCTACCCCTGGTATATTAGAGATTATTTTCTCCATGGGTTGCACCACGCGCAACTCTACCTCTTCGGCACTCGCACCGGGATAGCTAAAAAATATATCGGCGATGGGAACATCTATTTGTGGTTCTTCTTCTCTTGGGGTAAGGTATGCACTGTAAATTCCTATCACCAAAAAAACAATCATTAACAAAGGTGTTAATTTCGAATTGATGAACTGTTGCGCTATACTACCTGCAATTCCTGTTTTCATAATTAGAATTGTTTTTGTGAGTGGTTGGTTTAGTGAATCGCTTCTACTTTCTGTCCGTCTTGCAGCTTGCCTTCAAAAGAGTAAATAATTTGCTCTCCTTCATCTAGCCCCGAAAGCACCTCTACTTGATTGCCCATTTCTTTGCCCGTACGCACCCACCTTAGCATTGCTTTACCTGCGTGGTTAATGGTGTAAAAGCCTTCTAGCTGCCCTCTTTTAAGAATGATTTCTTTGGGAACCACCATTTTCCTCGTCGCTCCTTTTTCGATAATCACTTTGGCAAACAAACCACTTTTCAATTCCTTCAGTGCTTCATTTTCCTCTAGCTTTATCGTTATTTCAAACTGCGCTCCTGTGTACCCACCAGAAGGATTTACTCTTTCAATATTTCCTTTCAATTCTTTCCCTAAAGCACCTACCAGCACTTTTACTCCATCGCCTTCTTTGATTATCCCAATTTCGGATGCTGGCACACTTGCTTTCACTTCAAAATCTTCTTGCGACTCAATCATCACTATTGGCATACCGGGCGTAGCTAAGCTACCCTCATTCATCATTTTTTTAGTTACATGCCCTGTAAAAGGAGCGGTTATCACAGCATATCCTAAATTGGCTTGTACCTCCTTTCTCATCTGCTCAATAGAAGCTATTTTGGCTTTTGCCATTTCTAATGCCGATGAAATATCATCGAATTCTTTCTGTGTTGCCGATTTTTTATCATATAGCTTTTTGATGCGATTGTAGTTTTTTTCCACATTTGATTTCGCTGCCATCGCCTCGTTCATGTTGGCATCAATTCGGGCTTTACTTGCTTCTATATCGCTGCTTTTAATGCGCGCGATTACCTGCCCTTTGGTTACTTTTTCGCCTTCTTTCACCGAAAGCGAGGTAATTTCTCCCATAATTCTTGTACTTAGTTTTGCTTGTTCAGCCGAAGCTATTGAAGCAGTGAACTCGTAACGGCCTGGCATCGAAGTCAATTGGGCTTCTATTGTTTTTACCTGTACTGTGGGTAGCGCCTCTCTTTTAACTTGCTTCTCGTCTGCTCCACAGCTCATCAAAATAAGACTTGCTAGAAGCGTATTAAATCCGATGGTTAATTTTTTATTTTTCATTTTGATTGAATTTTCCCGTTAGTGCGAGGCGGTCATGGTGGCAATGGCAATCTGTAACACTTTAAGCAAACGCTAACAGATTGCCGCTTTGGTGGTTCAACTCAGTCTCTCGTTGTTCGCAATAACGGGTATTGATTACTTTTATAATTTATTTCTCTGTTATAAAATCAATGGTAAAGAGTGCTATTTGGTACTCGTATATATTTTTAAAATAGTTGAGTTGCTGCTGCGCTACCTCTGCTTCTGCCATTAAAACATCGGCTGTTTTTTCCATTCCTTCCTCAAATCTATTTTTGCGAATTCTGAAACTTTCCTCTGCTTGCTGAACTGCCAACTCGCTTGTTTCAAGCTTATATTTTGCTAGCTCTAAACTGCGGTATGCCTTCTGGAGTATTACCTTGTTTTCTGAAACATGCTGTTCGTAGGCAATCTGCTCTTTTGCTAATTCGGCTTTTGCTTTTTGCACGCCTCCAATTCTTTTGTACCCGTTAAAAATTGTCCACTGCAAATTGAATCCTAGGAAATAGTTATTTGCATTGGTGCCAAACAAGTTTGAGTCGTTCCATTCGTATGCTGCCATAGCATTTAAGCGGGGCAAAAACTCATTTTTTGTAGAGCGAATCCTATTTTCCCTTGCATTGATACCAAATTGCATCGCCTGAAAATCGGAACGGTTAGCGGGTAATTCCACAACACTGATAGCACCCTCTGAAGTCCTTAGTTTTTCTAGCTTATCGGTCAGGTTCAATGTAGTCCCAGGTTCTAACCGCAGGATGTGTACCATCATTGCTTCGCTATTTTCAATCTGATGTTCTGCATCGGCTAAGTTATTTTTCAACCCTAATAAGCGCACTCTTACCGACATTAAATCGGCATCTTTCACAAATCCCTGCTCTACGTTGTCAGCCGTAATTTCGTACATAGCTTCTGTTGCTGCTAAGGCAGAGGTAATCACCGCCTTGCTCTGCTTGGCTAGTTGTAAGCCATAATATGCTTTTTTGATTTCGTAGGCGATGTAATGCTTCGTTCTTAGCGTCTGCATTTCGGTGGCTTGTAACTGCGAGTTAGCGGCTTTTCTTGCCCAATAGCCATCGAGGTTTACAATAGGCTGCTGCACCTCAAAGCGTGTGTTGAAGTTGGTAATTCGGTCGGGGTCGTTCAGTAAATCGGAGTTGAAATCGCTGTTCTGAACAATCTCTTGTTTTAAGCGAAAACCGAATGCCATTAGTGGGTCGGTAGTAGTAGCTCCCGATTCTGAAAGCTGTATTTTCGGTAAAAAAATGGAGTTAGTTTGCTGATAGCCTGCCCTCGCAGCTTTTACGTCTTGTTCCCCTTTTTTTACTTCCCATGTTTCTTTTTGGGCAATCTCTATCGCTTCCGATAAGCTCAGCGAAACTTCTTGCGAAAAGCCTGCATGGCTAAAGAGCAATGTGAGTGAGATTCCAGCGATTATAGAAGCGAACTTCTTCATAATTATCTAAGCGTTTTCTTGTTTGATGATGCAAGTATAGAATAAAATAATAAACATATCAACATATATTAATATGTTTATTATTAAACCAAATAAATTTGCAGTTGAAATAGTTCGGAAGAAGGGAAAATAAATATAGCTTTGGGGAAGCTTTTTCTTCTAAACTGATTCCTTAAACCGCTATTCGATTGTATTAAAAGCATTTTTATGAAAGGATGAAAGGGAATCTGCCAAGCCGCTGCCAACAATGGTGTACTGCTCTGCTACTTGCAATCTTTGCACTTCAATTTTGCAAAAGAACGGTTGAATGTATTTTCTTTGGAGAGAGAAAAATCAAATAAAGCATATAACAATGGGCTATCAACTTAAATATCCTATCGGCAAGTTTACTCCACCTCAAAATATTGAGAAAGAAGATATCAGAAAGTGGATTCACGATATTGCCTTTTTCCCTAACAAGGTGAAAGAAGCGGTCAATCCATTAGATGAAGATATTTTAGAATGGCGATACCGCCCAAAAGGGTGGTCGATCAAACAGTTGGTTCATCATTGTGCCGATAGCCACATGAATGCTTATATAAGATTTAAGCTGGCTTTAACAGAAGTAAACCCTACCGTTCGCCCTTATTACGAAGACCGATGGGCAGAGCTTATCGACTCTTATGAAGCCGATATTAGTGTTTCCATTAAAATACTAGAAGGTTTGCACCACCGATGGATTATTATGTTAGAAAGTCTTTCGGAATTAGACCTACAAAGCACTTTTATGCACCCGGAGCACGGGAAGCAGTTCACTTTGGCAGAAACTATTGGCATGTATGCTTGGCATGCTAACCATCATTTAGCGCATATCTACCAAGCAATTGAAAGCAGGGGAAAGTACAATATTTGAATGTTCAATTTTGAATTGCGAAAGTGTTCACGTTTCGCTTTCCTCCCCGTATTGCATGTGCGGTAACTGATACATTTTCGGGACATTAACTAATACATTTCCTTTGGGGATAGCTTGGCAACTCAGTCTTTCATTTTTGCGTAATTTATTCCGGTCAATCATTTTTTGTTCGGCCCTTGTTAATGGCTCAAAATTTTCTTCGCCTTCTAAAATAATAGCCTTGCAGGTAGTGCACCGACCTTTTTTTCCACAGGCATGCATCCAATCTATTTGGTGTAAATGCACAATTTCAATCAATGTTTGCCTTTTATCTTCAGAAATTAGTTTTAAACCCTTCAGGTTCTTTACTTTTATAGTAATTTTTCCCATATTGTAAGATTGAACAATTTTTGATGTAAAATGTGGTGAATAAAGAAAAAATTTCACCTTTAAATGTGTCATAAAGCTGCACAACCCTATGAACGAACAACCTAATTTAACTCCATTACAATCATACGCTGAGCAATATACTTCGGCTATATGCAGCGATTTTTTCGATGATTATGAGGTAATTAATGGTCAGCAGATAGTTTCCCTCGCCAATGTGCATCAGGTAAACTTACTTGTGGTTAAAAATATTTTTGAGCAATGGAAAGAGGAAACTGCTAAACTACAAAGCCCTTTATTTAGCTACGAATCCGAAGAAGTACAAGAAGCGCTCAATCAGTTTATGAATGTACTTTCAAGAAATATCAGTATAAACCAAGCGCATTTCACACCATTATTCGCAAAAGCAACGGAAGAAACGCTACTACTTTTAATTTACCCAGGGTATTTCTTCCGCAACCTCATTCAACAGCTCAATAAAAAAATCGACTTACAAGAAGACCTTTTTTCGGTGCTTAAGTATGTGAAAGTTCACAGTGATTTTGTGGCGAATCTTAAAAGCAAACTAAGTGCAGAGGGAAATCAGATAAAAAGAAAACAAGCACTCAAAATTTTAGAAGGTTTAATAGAACAACAAGACGACAGCATAGATGAGCCTCACGAAATGTTACAGCAGTTTGATGAGGAAATCCCTATTGGCTTAATTGAGTTGAGCATTTCGTGGAAAGCAATTCCAGAAATTGCCGATGAGCCCGACGGGCTTGGAAGCGATGTAGAAGTTTCTAATGTAGACTTAGTGCAAGAAGAAGAAGATTTTTTCAGCCAAACATTGTCGTCGGAAATTACAGAAGAATTTGAAAAGCCGTTCTTTAATGAAATTTCAGACGACGAGGACGACGAGGACGACGATGAGTCTTTTATTGCCGATCATTTTAAAACCACACTTGATCCCATTAACGATAATGTATTTATCTCTAACCAAGAAGATATTTTAAATGCGGCTATTATAGAAGATTTTGATTATGACACAGAAGAACCACCGGCCCAAAATCAAGACCTTGCTTCTGTAAGCGAACCCGATATGCTCATCTCTGAAAATCCTTTTGCCGGTGTAACAAGCGATTTAGAAGAAATTGCATTTCTTGCAGGAGATGAAGACATTCCGCTTCATTTTGAAGAAGATAATTTAGAAGAAGAGGCTGAAAAAACGATGTTTTCGCTTGAGGAAGATAGAGCCGCTGCTCCCCAAAAAGATCGCACACCAATTAACATAGAAGAAGCGGAAGAAGCGCCTCAGGCCACTGAAAAACCCGCATTTACTGCCCCAAAAGAAGAAAAAATGCCCCCTCTGGCAAAGCAAGAAACCGAAGAAGAAAAGCGTTTAAACGATTTTATTGCCAAAAGAATTGCTGCTAGCCAAGAACCCTCTCAACCTACCCTTTTAGACAAACTGAAAGGAAATAGTTTCAAAAAATTGCATGGAAATATTCCGTTGCATCAAAAATTTAAATTTCAGAACGATTTGTTTGCTGGCAATGCCGATGACTTTAATAATGCCATAGCACTCATAGACCAAGCGCCCGACTATCACGAAGCGTTGGCACTGATAAAATCAAGATTTGTACTCAAATACGATTGGGATTTCTCGCATGAAACCACCCTTGAGTTTATTGGTATGGTAGAAGATAAATACGATTGAAAATAAATACTTACCTCTCTTAGCTCTTACAGTAATAAGAGCTTTTTTTTACATTCTTACTACTCTTGAGTTCGTACTAACAATACTATAATTTGTGATTAAAAAATTGCACCATTGTACAGCAGCTTTCCCTTTAGGAACGATGGGGAATAATTTACCCCTCAAATAAAACGTTCGTGCAGCACATCATTGAAAACGATGGTTTTTAATCTGCCAAAATGGAAACTGCTATTCTTTTAATTCTTTAGGTGTAATCACTAGTCTATTCATTCTTACCTTCTAACTAATTTTTTACAATGAAAAAGTATTTGTTTGTAATGCTCTGTGCATTCACCTTATCAGGTCTTTTCTTTTCTTGCTCAGAAGATGAAACCGATCCAAAGCCTACGGCTGATTTTACATTTTCTCCTTTGGAACCTTCTGTTGGCGAAACGGTATCCTTTTCAGCTACCACTAGTAATACAACGAGTATAGAGTGGTCTTCTGTTCCTGCCAGTTTTAGTGCTTCCTCTGCAAACCCAACCCATACGTTTAACGAAGCAGGTACCTACCAAATCACTTTAAAAGCAAAAGGACCCGGCGGCGAAGTGTCAGCACAAAAATCAATCACAGTAAAAGCTTTAGCTATTTCGGTTTCATCGAGCTTTACCTTCTCGCCTACTGCGCCAGAGGTGGGGCAAGCGGTGCAATTTACCAACACAAGCACCGGGGCTGCTTCGTTCCAGTGGAGTTCTGTACCCGCCGATTTCTCTTCCACCGCAGAGAACCCTAGCTTTACTTTTAATACGGCGCAATCGTACCAAATTACGTTGGTTGCCAAAGATGCTTTTGGAAATGAAGCCACAAGCACACAAACCTTGGAAGTAAAGGCGGCAGCAGTCCCGCAACCTACGGTCGATTTCTCTTTTGCTCCTGCTGAACCTACCATTGGCGAAACAGTTAATTTTACCAGTATCGTTGCCAATGCTACTGCTTTTAAGTGGTCTTCTGAACCTGCTGAGTTAAATGCTACTACCGAAAATGCCAGTTATGCATTTAAAGAAGCTAGAACTTACTCGGTAACGCTTGAAGCTACAGGCGCAGGCGGTGCTACTTCGGTTACTAAACAAATTACGGTAAAAGCGGCAGCGGTTTCATCGAGCTTTACCTTCTCGCCTGCTGCGCCAGAGGTGGGGCAAGCGGTGCAATTTACCAACACAAGCACCGGGGCTGCTTCGTTCCAGTGGAGTTCTGTACCCGCCGATTTCTCTTCCACCGCAGAGAACCCTAGCTTTACTTTTAATACGGCGCAATCGTACCAAATTACGTTGGTTGCCAAAGATGCTTTTGGAAATGAAGCCACAAGCACACAAACCTTGGAAGTAAAGGCGGCTAGTACACCTACAGGCGATGTTTGTACAGCAGGTAATCCTTGTAATTTACCTCTTTGCTTTGTTTCTAAAGTCACTACTACAGCAAGTGGAGTTTCTACCGTGGCTTCGTTTGAGTACAAAGACGTTGCAGGGAAAAAGGTAGTAGCAAAACTTACCACCACTGCTGCCGGTACTACTATTACAAATACTTATGATTACGATGATCGTGGCAGAAATATAAAAATCACTTCTATTACAGAAAGTGCTCTTGGAAATATCGCCTTCTTCACCGAAAAAATATGGGATGAATGTAAAGAAATCAGAAATAATAGTTTAGATGATAATATGAATTTAGTTTCATACATACTTTTTGAGTACGATGCACAGGGAAGAAATACCAAACAAAGCACTTTTGATGCTAATAACAACTTAACGAGTTATATTACTTTTGAAGACTTTACTCCTGAAGGCTTTTTCCAAAAGCAATCGGCGTTCGATGCTAGTGGTGTATTACAAACAGAAACTACACTTACCTACCAAAACTGCCAAGTAGCTACTACCATAGGTAAAGATGGTGCAGGCAATGTGGTACTCGATCAGCGTATTGAGTTTGATTCAAAAGGGTTAACAAGCCGTTTAACAGGAACAAATACTATTAGCCAAGGTGGAATTAACTTTACAGTGAACTCTGTGGCTGTGTACGAATATGATTGTGAATAATAAATGCACAGTTGAATTATAGAAACTTACTTAAAAAAAATAGGCTGAATTAAATATTTAGCCTATTTTTTTATTTGACACCTTATTGCTGTTCAGCTTTTTTTTCGCTGCGATCCATATTAGCAATAATATTCGGTACAAACCGCTCGCTAAATCCCGAAATAAATGCTAGGCTAATAATTGGGTAGTCGTTCGACATACAGTTTGAAAAACAATTCCTATTAATAGGACAGACGAAATTAAGTATAATTTATTTATAGAATAAAGTACTCAGAGCATGTTTAAGTTTTTGTAAGCATTTGAAAATAAGAAATTTAAAGAGCGCAG
>CAZFQW010000011.1:2843-18957 GCA_964521225.1 uncultured Roseobacteraceae bacterium | reverse complement strand
GAAAAACATAAACTCTACTTTGAATTTGGTTGCATAAAAACGAAGGGAGGACATAAACAGTCAGGATAACTCGCGTTTTTCCAACAACATTTTCCATAATATATTCAGTCGCAAGTTCAACAGCGTTATCGGTTTCCTCTACAAATTCGGTGTCTTTATTTTCTATCTTACGAACTAATTCACGAACCTTTTCAGGTGCAAATTCCAATTCGGTTTCTAGTATTGTTGAAAATATAATTATGAATTCGCCATTTCTTATTCTCTCAAACAACGGTTTAGTAAACTCTTGGAATTCGTCGTCAAAATAGCCTCCAAAGACAGAAGTGTCCAAATATATCCGCTGTTTTTTCATATTATAAAGTTACGCAATTTAGGGAGATGTTTAATTTAGCAGGTACTTTTTTGCCTTGTACCTAACGAGAAAACAAACGAGGTTAAGTTCCATTAGCTAGGTCTTGAAGCCTAAATGATAAATCCCAAACATGGTCTTATCCAAATAAGCACTCAAACGAAGCTAAGTATAATTTATTTATGAAGTAAAATGCTCGATATAAGTATTTTATAATTCGCCATTCGCAATTAAACATTTATTTGCTTCAATATTATATTCCACTAATCACTATATTCACTTTATTGGTTTTTTTAGTAACTAACTTCCCTGTTTTTACACCTGCTCCTGCATTATTTTTATCGCCCTTCTCTACGCTAATGTAGTATTCTTTCTCTTCTAGCTTTTTGATTTTAACCCTGCCTTTTTCGTCGGTGAGTAAGTTAGAGGCAACCGCATTTTCTTTTGCGTTATAATCTTCCTCGTTTTCGTAAATCGAAACGCTGGCTCCGTTTTGCACATTGCCTAGTTCGTCAAGCACCATTACCATTAAATTGGTTTTTAGAATTTGGGCATTGGCACCCGCTGAACTCAGTATAAACAGACCAAGAAAAAGTATTGCTGTGATTCTTAAAAAGGGTTTCATAGTAACAAGGGTTTATTTAAAGTCTTTAATTATGTAAACTAATGCCTAAATTAATAGAAGATTTGAGTTTGAATATGAGATAAATAGATTACTCATGAAATAAAACTTATTCAGGTTTCAATTTAAATTATAGGATGCGAGCATTTTAATTTAATTTGATATAAAACTTTTATTACCAAACTTTTTTAATCGAATTACTGCTTATATAAGTATTAATTATTAACAGCAAATTTAACATTTAAAAACTATGAGTAACTCAGACGGAAATTTACTTTCATTTATTGCCGGTGCGGCGGTAGGCGCATTGGTAGGGCTAGGTGTCGGTATTTTAATTGCTCCCGATAAAGGAGAAAAAACACGTGAAATGATTTCCAATAAATCTCACGACTTAAAAGATGAGCTAGAAAGCCATGTCGAAAAAAGTAAGGATAAGCTAGAGTCGTTTGCACACTCTTTGGCAGATAGAATTAAAGCAGGCTTAGAAAACAACGGTAAAGCAGTTGAAGAAGCTTTTAATAGCAAAAAAAGTGAAGCAAAAGCATAGACTATTTTTACATCTATTGCTAATGCAATTATAAAAATAAAGTTACTTTCTGCTAAAGAAGGTAACTTTTTTCATTTTTGTGAAAATTAACTTTACAAAGATGAAAAAATCACGAATTACACTCCTACTTCTCTTAGCGATTCCCCTCGCTTTTATATCTTGTAACAGTTCGCAGAAAGAAGAAATAAAAGAAGAAGAAGTTATGGAAAAACCTCAAAGAACCTACTTAGCATTGGGCGATTCTTACACTATCGGCGAAGCGGTAGCGGAAAACGAAAGATGGCCTGTAGAATTGGTAAATAGACTCAACGCCTCAGGATACAATATGGCTCCTCCAAAAATAATTGCTAAAACAGGTTGGACCACCGACGAATTACAAAAGGAAATTAACAAAGAAAATATCACGGAAACTTACGGTTTAGTCTCGCTGCTCATTGGTGTAAACAACCAATACCGTGGCGTTGAAAGAGGCTACGACACCGCTACTTACAGAATGGAGTTTCGCCAACTGTTAGAGCAAGCCATTGCTTTTGCCGATAATAAAAAAGAAAATGTATTTGTGGTTTCTATCCCCGACTACGGGGTAACTCCTTTTGTAAAAAACGAAGACCGCGCTAATATTGCCAAAGAACTCAGCATTTATAACAGAATTGGAAGAGAAGAAACACTCGATAAATATATACGGTTTTTCGATATTACACCTGTTTCTAAAAATGCTTACGGAGACACCACACTTGTTGCCAACGATCACCTTCACCCTTCAGGAAAGATGTATAAACTGTGGGTCGATATTATTGAACCGGGAATTAAAGAAATGATATACTAAACCCTTTGCATTTTTAGATGCTTTTCTCTTAATTTAAAGAGCCTATTTAAGTTAAAATACCAACCATAGAAAATTATGTCGAGAATAGATGTCAGCGTAAAATCTTCAGACGGCCCAATTAAAGGTGGCGCACGAAAGCTTACCAAGCAAAATACAGAGGATAATTTATTAGTAGAGGTCGCTTGGGAAGTTTGTAACCAAGTTGGGGGAATTTACACTGTCATACGCTCTAAAGCTCCAACCATCACCGAAAGATGGGGGGAGAACTACTCACTTATTGGGCCTTATGTACACGAAAATGTTTCGGCAGTATTTGATCCCATTAATGAATATGATGATGCTATCGGCAGAGCAGTGCTCGAAATGCGCTCTCAGGGCTACGAAGTACATTATGGTGTTTGGCTTGTTTCGGGTCGCCCTAAGGTAGTGCTGTTCAACCCCTTTTCTGTGTATGATAGGCTTGGAAGTTACAAATACGATTTATGGGAAAATCACTCTATTTCTACACCAGAAGGCGACGATTTGATAAACCAAGTAGTCGCCTTTGGGTACCAAGTAAAAGAATTTTTCAGAATACTTTCGCAAGAACACATCAGAGCCAATAAAAAGGTAATTGCTCACTTCCACGAGTGGATGGCAGGAATACCTATTCCGATTATGCGCCGCCATGAACTGCCTGTGAAAATTGTATTTACCACTCATGCCACTATGCTTGGAAGGTATTTGGCAATGAACGACCCCCTATTTTACGAATATCTACCTTTTTATGATTGGGAAAAAGAAGCAAGCCATTTCAACATAGATGCGCAGGTAAGAATTGAAAGAGCCGCAGCACATGGCTCCCACGTTTTCACTACCGTGAGCGATGTAACAAACTTAGAATGCGAACATTTATTAGGCAGAAAGTGCGATGCCATTTTACCTAACGGAATCAATATCGAACGCTTTGAAGCACTTCACGAATTTCAAAACCTTCATTTAAAACACAAAAAGAAGATTCAACAGTTTATAATGGGGCACTTCTTCCAGAGTTACTCTTTCGATTTAGATAAAACGCTTTATTTTTTCACCTCAGGTAGGTACGAATATAAAAATAAAGGCTACGACCTTACCCTAGAAGCCCTTGCAAGGTTAAACTGGAAAATGAAAGAGGCGAACATTGATATGACCGTCGTTACTTTCTTTATCACTAAACGACCGTTTGAATCGGTCAATCCTAGAGTGCTTCACTCTCGTGCGGTAATGGAAGAAATTAGAGAAACATGCGATCAAATTCAGCAACAAATTGGTGCTAAATTGTTTAATGCGGCTGCCTCTACCAAAGATCACCGACTACCACAACTAAACGATTTTGTAGAAGATCATATGCGTTTAAGATTGCGTAGAACCATACAAACTTGGAAATCGCATCAGCTTCCCTCAGTAGTTACTCATAATTTAGTAGATGACAGCAAAGATGATATTCTCAACTTTTTGCGCAATTCAAATATGGTAAACGATGCTTCGGATAAAGTAAAAATAGTTTATCATCCGGATTTTATTTCTTCTACTAATCCTTTGTTTGGGATTGACTACGGGCAGTTTGTAAGAGGTTGCCACTTAGGAATTTTCCCTAGTTACTACGAACCTTGGGGCTATACACCACTAGAGTGTACAGCAAGTGGAGTACCCGCTGTAACCAGCGATTTATCGGGTTTTGGCGACTATGTGCTTAAAAGCATGCCCGACCATAACGCTAGAGGTGTTTTTGTGATTGATAGAAGGCATGGTGATTATAACAAATCGGCAGAACAACTCGCTGATTTACTCTTCGATTTTGTGAAACTTTCTCGAAGAGATAGAATCACACAGAGAAATATTGTAGAAAGTTCCTCTGTTTTCTTTGATTGGGAATACTTAGCGTACCACTACGAAGATGCTTATCAGCAAGCCATTCAAGCTTCTGCTTAAAGTAACTGAAATATAAAGCCTTGCTCGAGCATGGCAGAAAGAAAGCTGGGAAGCACTTCTCTCAGCTTTTTTTCGGTTTTTATGCTATCATGAAAAACTACTATTGAGCCTTTCGTTGAATATTGAGCGGTTTTTTCAAGGCATTTCTCAGCAGAAATATTCTTTGCAAAATCTCCACTAAGTACATCCCACATAATTACTTGGTGGCTATTTCTTAACGGAACTGCCTGCGATTTTTTAATTCTACCATAAGGAGGGCGAAATAAAGGTACTTTCCCCTTCTCTTGCTCCCTGAAAGCATCGAACGAATTCATAAGTTGTTGGCACTTTGCAATATTTTCGCCATAAACTACGGTATCTGTTTTCCAACCACTCAGATGATTGAAAGTATGATTTCCTACTCTATGCCCTTTTTCTAAAATTTTTTTAAAAACTTCGGGATGTTTTCTGATATTATCGCCTACACAAAAAAAAGTAGCAGGTACTTTATATTCTTCTAAAACCTCTAATACCCACTCTGTAATGCCAGGGATGGGACCATCGTCGAAGGTTAAATATAAGATGAGCTGGTCGGTATCTATCTTCCAAATAAAATTAGGAAAGATTTTTCTTAATAAACCACTAGTTTTGAAAGGGAATATCATTTAATTATCAGTTTTAAATTACGAATTTACTATTAAATACCTTTATCATTTTTATAAAGCTTGAAACGATTTCAATTAAACCATCATTTCACGCTCTAAGAAACAAGACCTTCAAAAACATCGAGCAGTTAAATGATAAAAGAAAAAATAATATTAGGAGTAGACCCCGGTACGCAAGTAATGGGTTATGGTCTTATAAAAATAGAAAAAAATAAGCCTAGCTTGTTGCAGTATGGTGTCATCCATTTAAAGAAATACGAGACCCATGCCCACAAGCTTCAAAAAATATTCGATAGAATTTTAGGGCTAATAGATGAATATAACCCTGATGAAATGGCATTAGAAGCACCTTTCTACGGAAAAAATGTGCAAGCGATGCTTAAACTCGGCAGGGCACAAGGCGTGGCAATGGCAGCTGCTCTTTCTAGGCAAATACCCATTGTAGAGTATGCCCCTAAAAAAATAAAGCAGTCGGTTACGGGCAACGGAAACGCCACGAAAGAACAAGTAGCCGCTATGCTCATGCAAATACTTTCGTTTGAAAAAGGGGAAGATTTAATGCTCGATGCCACCGATGCTTTGGGAGTTGCGCTGTGTCATTTTTACCAAGGCGGAAGGGAACAAAACAAAACAGGCTCGTGGAAAAGCTTTATTAGCGATAATCCTAAACGGGTAAAAAAATAAGGCTATTTCAACCCAAAAAATTGAGCAAAAGCATTATAGCAATAAATTTCAATTTTTACTATTCAAACAAAGCTGCAAAGGGGTCGCTTCCACCGTTTAATGCTGCTGCCGAAGGAGCCGTTTTAATATCTTTTAGTTCTAGCGTAAATAGTTTGCTAGCGTGCGTTCGAGAAATAGAAGCACCTTCATTTACTCTAAGCCAATTTTCCCATGAAAATTCCAAACCTTTTAGTGGCACTATTTTCACCCATAATCGCCATGCTTTGGGCCTGCCATTTTTATCTAAAAGCCACAGGTAGGCATCGCCTGGGGTTGCACCTCCCGATGAGTACTGAACTAGTAAAGCGTCGGAACCATCTTCCATTTTAACGAACGAACGTGAAGTGCCCGGATCAAATATTTTTGCGGGGGCATTGAGCCAAAACGAATCATTCACCCAAAATTTCCAAGCCTTCTCTACAAGGGTGGTATTGTCTTTTTCCGCTACTCTTGCACCATTTTTAAAGGCAATGCCCGTTTTTTTATTGATGTCTACCAATACTTCGTAGGTTTTCCACTGCACTTTTGCTAGATGCCTTTTTTTATCCCACAAGTGTTGCTGCCTGTTTGCAAAGTTCCAACAAACGGCGCCTACTGAATCCCATGCGGCTTTATGAGTAGCTTGTGCCATTTTTTGAGCAAGTGCTTCTGCTGCTGGCCCTTGTTCTCCTTTGGGGTAAGAATCGCTAGCAATCCAAACACCAATAAATAGTACGATTAACAACCCAATAAATGCTAACAAAATTCGCAATGCCCATCTTAGTATTTTTTTCATGAGGTAGTTCTTTTTTAGTTTTTTCAGAGCAGTGTTATTGTAAATCGTGCTTGTTGCGCCTTCGGTATAAAGCCGTTCTTGTAAGCCCAAGGTCTTTTGCCTTGCGGAGTTTTGAATAGCTTGCCGAAAGGTTTGCTTGGCTACCATTTTACGAAGTGCCAAATTAGTAGCATTAATCTCTTACATCAATTTTAATAGCATCCTGCCCTCCTACTCTGCGAACCTCTCTTCTTTGAAGAACATCGAGCAGCTTCGTTTGCAACGACAAAGGAATATTGCCAATTTCATCTAAAAAATAGTACCTCTGTTGGCTTGTTCAAAGTAACCAATGCGCGTTTTTCTTTTGCATCGGTAAAAGCTCCTTTTTCGTATCCAAACAATTCGCTTTCAAAAATGCCTTGGTGGTCGTTAAGTACTAAAACTTCACTTTTTAGCTTTCGCATTTTAAGCTTAATGTGTAAACAGTCGATGCTAGTCTCTTTTAATTACTTTTTTCGTCGGTTAGTCTAAACCCTACACTGTGGATATTTTCAATCTTTACTGTTTCATCTTTTTTCAAGTATTTTCTTAGTTTGGTGATGAAAACATCAAAACTTCTCCCATAGAAATAATCGCTTTCACCATAAATAGCAATGAGCGCATTATCGCGCCGCAATACCTGATTTTTGTGCATACATAATAACCTAAGCACTTCACTTTCTTTGGTGGTCATCCTTCTTTCTTCAGCCCCCTCAAAATATAGCTGCTGATTGGGGTAATCGAACGAATATTTCCCCACCTCAAATATGTTGTACTGTTCGTTGTTATCAATTTTGCCCGCTCGCCTCAAAATTGCGTTGATCCTTAGAACGAGTTCTTCTTCGTCGAAGGGCTTTGTGATGTAGTCGTCGGCACCAATTTCAAAACCATTTATTTTGTCTTCTTTCAGCGATTTTGCGGTAAGAAACATAATGGGGATTTCTTTATTCTGACCTCTTATTTGAGTTGCCAAAGTAAAGCCGTCTTTCTTGGGCATCATCACATCGAGTACACAGATATCGAAAGTTTGGGTTTGGAAAGTTTTCAGTCCCTTATCGCCATCGGAACATAAGGTAACCTGAAAGTTTTCGGAAAGTAAATATTCCTGCAAAAGCGTCCCTAAATTAGGGTCGTCTTCCACCAATAAAATTCTTGCTTTTTCGTTCTCCATTTCAATTTTTTTACACCTTAATCGTCTGCTAAAATATCATTTATTTCTAATTTACATATTTCTTCTATATTGTCCACCGACCTCGTAGAGAGCCTTGGTAATTTGCCCTAATGTACAATATTTTGCAGCTTCCATGAGTGCGGCAAATGTATTTTCGTTTTTAATGGCTGTTGCTTGTAAGGTTTTTAAGACTCGCTCGTTTTCTGTTTTGAACAGCGATTGTACGGTATTTCTTGTATTAATTTGTGCTTCTTTTTCTTCTTTAGTGGAGCGGATGACCTCTTTCGGGGTAATCGTTGGTGAACCTTCTTTTGAAAGGAAGGTATTTACGCCAACGATTGGGAGTTCTCCTGTATGCTTTTTCATTTCATAATGCATTGATTCCTCTTGGATTTTTGTGCGCTGATACATCGTTTCCATTGCCCCCAAAACGCCACCTCGTTCATTAATTCGGTCAAATTCTACCATTACCGCCTCTTCTACTAAGTCGGTGAGTTCTTCAATAATAAATGCCCCTTGTAGTGGGTTTTCGTTTTTGGTTAAACCCAATTCTTTATTTATTATTAGCTGAATTGCCATTGCCCTCCTTACCGATTCTTCGGTTGGGGTGGTAATCGCCTCGTCGTAAGCATTGGTGTGCAACGAGTTGCAGTTGTCGTAAATGGCATAGAGTGCTTGTAAGGTGGTTCGGATGTCGTTAAAGGCAATTTCTTGCGCATGAAGCGAACGGCCAGAAGTCTGAATGTGATACTTCAATTTTTGTGACCTTTCATTGGCTCTGTACTTCAACTTCATTGCCTTTGCCCAAATCCTCCTCGCTACACGCCCAATTACGGCATATTCAGGGTCAACGCCGTTGGAAAAGAAGAAAGATAAGTTCGGGGCGAAGTCGTCGATATTGAGGCCTCTACTCAAATAATACTCTACAAAGGTAAATCCGTTTGAAAGCGTTAAAGCTAACTGCGTAATAGGATTTGCCCCTGCTTCGGCAATGTGATAGCCCGAAATGGAAACCGAGTAGAAGTTTTTTACTTTATGATTTGTGAAAAAGGCTTGCATATCGCCCATGAGCCTGAGGGAAAACTCTGTTGAGAAGATGCAAGTGTTCTGTGCTTGGTCTTCTTTCAGAATATCGGCTTGCACAGTACCTCTTACCGTAGAGAGGGTTCTTGCTTTTATGTTTTCGTAAATTTCTTTACTGAGGACTTGCCCGCCAGAAATGCCCAAAAGCATTAAACCTAAGCCATTATTTCCTTCGGGAATTGTTTCAAGGTAGGTGGGGATTTCCGCATTTTTGTTGGCATAAATCTTCGTGATTTTGGCTTTCACTTCCTCTTCTAAGCCGTTTTCTTTGATATAAAGCTCACATTGCTGGTCGATCGCTGCGTTCATAAAGAAGGCGGTAATTGCAGCAGCAGGGCCATTAATTGTCATTGAAACAGAAGTAGTTGGTGCCGATAAATCGAAGCCTGAGTATAGTTTCTTGGCGTCGTCGAGGCAACAAACGTTTACCCCTGAGTTACCAATTTTTCCATAAATATCGGGGCGATAGTCGGGGTCTTCGCCGTAAAGTGTTACCGAATCGAAAGCAGTAGAAAGCCTTGCAGCGGGTTGCCCTTGCGAGAGGTAGTGGAAACGCTTATTGGTTCTTTCCGGGCCACCTTCGCCAGCAAACATTCTTGTTGGGTCTTCGCCTTTTCTTTTAAAAGGAAAAACCCCTGCGGTGAACGGAAATTCTCCGGGAACATTTTCTTGTAGATGCCAACGGAGCAAATCTTTCCAACTGCTGTATTTGGGCAGTGCTACTTTAGGAATTGGCGTACCCGAAAGCGAGGGCGTATGGGTTTCTACTTCAATTTTTTTCCCTCGCACCTCATAAAAATAGTTGCCACTTTGGTAATTGGCTTTTTTTTCGGGCCAAGCTTCTAACAAAAGCAAGTAGTTCCCATCAAAATCTCTCTTTAAAGCCTCTTTTAAATCGTTGATTGACGTTGGCACTTCTTGCTTGGCGGCTGCTAACAATTTTTGCGTTTCCACAAGATTTTGGAGTTTTCCTGCCACTTCGCTTTGTTGCTCTGCTCTTATATTGTACTGCCTTATGGTATCGGTAATTTCTGAAAGATAGCGGGTTCTTGCAGGAGGGATGATATAAATTTTTTCGGGAATTTCGGTGGTAGGTTTAAATCGAGATTTCCATTTCAACCCGATTTTATCGTTCAATTGTTGTACAATCACTCCGTAGAGTTGGTTCATGCCGGGGTCGTTAAATTGAGAGGCAATGGTACCGTAAACCGGCATTTTTTCCGGGGCGGTTTCCCAAAGGTTATGCGTTCGTTGGTATTGCTTTCGCACATCGCGCAGGGCATCGTGCGCCCCTCGCTTATCAAATTTATTGATGGCGATAAGGTCGGCAAAGTCGAGCATATCAATTTTTTCGAGCTGTGTTGCTGCCCCAAACTCAGGGGTCATTACATACAGGGCTACATGGGCAAAATCGGCAATTTCAGAATCGGACTGCCCTATGCCCGACGATTCCAAAACGATTAAATCGAACCCCGCCGCTTTCAGCACATCCAAAGCTTCGGGGATATGCTTAGAAAGTGCCACATTGGCTTGGCGAGTTGCCAACGAGCGCATATAAACACGTTCGTTAAAAATGGCATTCATCCGAATTCTATCACCTAAAAGTGCGCCCCCCGTTTTTCTTTTGGAGGGATCTACCGAAACAATAGCGATTGTTTTATCCTCAAAGTCTAGTAAAAATCTTCTTACGAGTTCATCAACTAAACTCGATTTCCCCGCACCTCCAGTTCCTGTAATGCCTAAAACAGGCGTCAATTTATTGCTTATTTTACCTTTTATGAGTCCTTTAAGGGTTTCGCTTTCTTTTAATTGGCTTTCAAATACTGAAATCATTTTGCCAATTAGTCGGTGGTTATTTGTAGTGAGTTCTGCTGGTGGAATTGAAAATGTCTTGTTCATCTTTTTGTGTTGTTCTGTTGGTTGAAGTGTTATTGGCTTATTAATTCATTTATATTTTGGATGATTTCGCTGAGTTGCTCCGTATTTACTATTGGGTAATCGCTTTGTTCGAGCAAATCGTTGATCATTCCTTGCAGGCCAAGTTCGCGCCCGTCGTCTGGCGAGTAAATCTTACTGATGCCATATTCGTGCAACTCTTCAATTTCTGTGGGGAGTATGGTACCGCCTCCGCCACCAAAAATTTTAATATGCCCACAGCCTTTCTCGTTAAGGAGGTCGTGCATGTATTTAAAAAACTCTACGTGGCCTCCTTGGTAAGAGGTAATTGCAATTGCCTGTACGTCTTCTTGGATAGCACAATTTACAATTTCTTGCACCGACCGGTTGTGCCCTAAGTGGATAATTTCGGCACCGGAAGCCTGCATAATTCTTCGCATAATATTGATAGCGGCATCGTGCCCATCGAAAAGGGAACCCGCCGTAACTATGCGAATTTTATTTTTAGGTTGGTAGGGTATTGTTTGCATAAAATAATGATGTGTTTGTTATTGGTTGGTATAAACAAATACTTAATTCAATTATCTATAAAAAATATTGAGGGGGTATTTGTTTATACAAAAGTAAAGATTGAAGAGTGATTTTATGTTATGGGGTTCTTAAAACCGCTAGAGAAGTTATCAGAAATCACATTAATGGGAGTTTATTAATTAAGAGTTGTTTATTTTAGAAAAGTGCAGCCCAAAAAATTATGGAAAGAACGGCAAGAAAACGAAGAGAAATCACCACAGAAACCTATCAATTGATGATAAAAGAAGGGATTTTGACCAAGGCAGATAAAGTTGAGTTAATTCACGGAGAAATTTTAGAAATGAGCCCTATCAGAAGTAAACATGCAGGCATTGTAAAGAAAATTAATAAATTATTTCAAAAACTATTGGGCGAATCTATGATTGTAGGAGTGCAAAATCCATTAAATTTATCGGGGAATTCCCAACCTGAGCCCGATATCAGTCTGTTGAAATTTAGAGAAGATTTCTACACAGCAAGCCACCCCAAGCCAGCGGATGTGCTCCTACTTATAGAAGTAGCCGATAGTTCCGTTGCCTTCGATAGGGAAGTAAAAATGCCTCTGTATGCCGAAGCAAACATCCCTGAATTTTGGCTCATCGACCTAGAAAAAGAAGTGGTAGAAGTGTACAAACAACCACAAGGAGGAAAGTATCATTACCGAGAAGTTTTCAACCAAGCAAATACTATTAAGTTAGATATTGTTGATATTTCCTTTGAAGTAAATAGTATTTTCCCCAGCAAATAATTATCTGAAGTGGACTACCAATCAATAAAGAGTGTTTTTCGTGAAAATACAAACACTGAAAGGGGCGAAGCAATGTCTGCCTATCTCCGAAATCAGTTTCCCTGTTTGGGTATATCCTCTCCGTTGAGAAAAGAAATTTCTAAAGAATTTCTAAAGGAGAAAGTAAAATCTAAATCGGTCGATTGGGAATTTATCCATTGGTGTTTTGAACAAGAAGAACGGGAGTTCCAATACCTTGCCACCGATTATTTAAGAAAGGTAAACCCATTTTTACTGGAATGCGACACTGAAAAATTGGAATTATTGATTTTGACTAAATCGTGGTGGGATACGGTAGATGCGCTCAACAACAATGTGGGCTTTATCTGTTTAAAATATCCTCATTTAAAAGAGGATAAAATAGCCAATTGGATAGAGCAAGAAAATTTTTGGTTAAAGCGAATTTCCATCATTTTCCAACTCACTTACCGAAGGAAAACCGATAGCGATTTTTTGGCTAGGGCGATACTTTACAATGCAAATTCAAAAGAGTTTTTTGTGAACAAAGCCATTGGATGGGCATTGCGGCAATACGCTCGTACTCATCCTGAATGGGTAGCGGCTTTTTTAGAAGAAAATGTGCTTCATCCGTTAAGTGTTAGAGAAGCACGTAAATACTTACCCACCCCATGAAAGTCCCCTTTGTAGATTTAAAAGCGCAATATCTAAGTATTAAAGAAGATATTGACCGGGCCATACAAACCATAATGGACGATATGTTCTTTATTGAAGGGAAACGAGTAACGCAGTTTGAAGAAGATTTTGCCAGCTATTTAGGAGGAGGACAATGCGTAGGATGCAGCCACGGTACCGATGCGTTGATGATTGCCCTGCTCGCTGCTGAAATTGGGCAAGGCGATGAGGTGATTGTTCCGGCTTTGAGTTGGATTTCTACCGCCACCGCTGTAAGCAGAGTTGGGGCAGTCCCCGTTTTTGTAGATATTGACCCAATTAGCTATTGCATTGATACCCATCAAACTGAAAAGAAAATCACTCCAAAAACCAAAGCCATTATTCCCGTGCATTTATATGGGCAATTAGCTGATATGGAGGCAATTCTATCTATCGCTAAAAAGCATCGTTTATTTGTGTTAGAAGACGCGGCACAAGCACATGGTGCGGCACTCAATGAGAAAAAAGCAGGGACTTTTGGCAATGCTTCCATTTTTAGTTTCTACCCCGTGAAAACGTTAGGGGCTTTTGGCGATGCGGGTTGTGTGTTTTCTAACGATAGTATTTACATGGAAAAAGTGCGGCTCATTGCCAAACAAGGGCAAAAAGAAGTTCGGGGAATCCACCATGCAATGGGGATGAACAGCCGTATGGATAGCTTACAGGCTGCCGTTCTCTCGGCAAAACTTCCTTATTTAGATAGATGGGTTGAAAGCAGAATTGAAAAAGCGAAACGCTACAACGATTTACTTGCCGGTTTAGCCATCCAACTCCCTGAAATCCCAAGGGAGAAGGAACACAGCATTCACCTGTACGTCATCAGAATACCTGAAAAAAGAGAGGCGTTAAGGGCTTTTTTAGCTACAAAAGGCATTGAAACGATGGTTCATTATCCGTTATCGCTCCCTTTGCAGCCTGTTTATCAAAGCTTGGGATTTTCTGAATCAGACTTTCCGGTTGCTTCGCAGGTTACTAAGGAAATTTTATCGCTACCACTATACCCTGAAATAAGCGAGGAAATGCAAGTGTATGTGGCGGAGGAGATTCGGGCGTTTTTTAAGTAATTTCAACGAAAGCCTCTTTCCACATCTAACTCAAATCCTTTCAATACACTCGACTGAACTTTGCCCATTTGCTTTGCTTCGGAATAAAGCTGATATTTTTTCTCGTTGCTTGTTGTGGTAAGCGTTTCTATGCGTACTAGTTTTTTGGTGGGATACACCTCCCAATATTCTTCTGTTCCAAACTGAGCATATTTAGCCTTTTTTTCCTCTCTCAATTTTTTGTAGTTAGAAGGAGAAATGACTTCAACCACTAATTCGGGAACTGATTCAATGGCTTTATCGGTAATACCTTCTGCTCTAGTTAAAGAAATAAAATTATATCGGGTTCTAAAGCATTGTTTTCATCAATCTTGATAGCTGTTGGAGCAACATATACTTCTCCGATTTCCTTTTCGTCTGAGGAGATTCCAATTATTCTTGAAACACGCGCTACAATTTTTTGATGATGTGGGGTAGGATTTGCCATAAAATAAAGCCGATTATCGATGAGTTGCTTTTTAATTTTTATATCGGGAGGAAAGATATTTTCATCTTGCAAATCTGAAAAAGTCCATTTTTTATTGTGAGGGAATTGAGCAATAATTTCCTCTAAACTTTCTTTGGTGATTCCTCCCGCAAATTTTTCCCATTTGCTTGAAGTAGAATTATGATCAACCATCTTTTGCATTTCCTCTAAGATATGTTGAAGCTGCTTATCGCTTAATTTCTTGGCAACTTCATAGATTTGTTCTGGAGAATAGGTCATGACAATACTATTTTTTAGTAGAAACGTACATATAAGATAAGAACGAAAATTCTTTCACTCAAACAAAGTCCCTGTTCCGTGTAGCGGAGGTGGAGGCGTTACTCCTAAGTGTCCATAAGCCTTTTCGGTGGCTTGTCTGCCCCTAGCGGTTCGTTTTATGTAGCCTTCTTTAATTAAAAAGGGTTCATAAACTTCTTCAATGGTTTCGGCTTCTTCGCCGCAGGCGGTGGCAATGGTAGAAAGCCCTACAGGCCCTCCTTTAAACTTTTCAATGATTGTTGAAAGGATGCGATTATCCATTTCGTCGAGCCCATCTTGGTCTACATTAAGGGCATCGAGTGCTATTTTGGCAATTTTGAGCGTAATAGTCCCGTCTCCTTTTACTTGAGCAAAATCGCGGGTTCTTCTAAGCAAGTTATTGGCAATTCTTGGCGTACCCCGACTTCTTCGTGCAATTTCAAAGGCAGCGTCGTCGTGGATAGGCGTTGCTAGTAAAGAAGCCGAACGCAGCACAATGGTGGTGAGTAGTTTTGCATCATAGTATTCTAAGCGAGCGTTAATGCCGAAACGAGCACGAAGTGGCGAGGTGAGTAAGCCCGAACGCGTGGTAGCCCCAATGAGTGTAAAGGGGTTCAGGGTAATTTGAATGGTGCGAGCATTAGGCCCCGAATCGAGCACAATATCAATGCGGAAATCTTCCATTGCCGAGTACAGATACTCTTCAATTACAGGGTTCAGCCGGTGAATTTCGTCTATGAAAAGAACATCGTTATCTTCAAGGTTGGTGAGCAAACCGGCGAGGTCTCCGGGCTTTTCGAGTACCGGCCCGGAAGTGATTTTTATTTGGGCATTTAGCTCGTTGGCAATGATATTCGAGAGGGTAGTTTTCCCCAAACCGGGGGGGCCATGTAACAAAACATGGTCTAAGGCTTCGCCACGATTTTTTGCCGCCTGAACAAAAATTTTAAGGTTTTCGAGGATTTTGTTTTGCCCTGTAAAATCGTTGAAGCTAAGCGGACGCAGGCTTTTCTCTAGGTCTTTATCTTCATTGGAAAAGTGTTCATCGTCTCCTGAGAGGTAATCTTCACGCATATTTTATTGGTTATGAGTTTTTTAGTTTTTGATGATAAAACCCCCATTTTTTTAGTCATCAATCGATAATTATCTTCTCAAATTTAAGGATTTCTAAGGCATTTATAATCAAATCAGCCTTTTTTAAATAATCTCGGAATCACCCAATTTCTATGTAAGTTAACTCTTTGAAACCGCACGTTTTTAAACCGCTGTTCTGAGCTTGGCCATAAGTCTTCGGGTGGGGATGCTTTAAACTTCTCGAAGTAAAAATTTTTGGTATTTTGGTACAAATCGGCAAACTTCTCTCTTTCGGCTTGCCCGCCTTTTGTGGGACCGTGATGCACCAATTTCCCCAAGGTTTTCTGGCAAAAATCTTCCCAATAAGCGTGCGTGTAAAGCAGGTGCAAATGCCATACTTGGTCAACCTCATCGGAAGGTGTTAAAGTGCTAGTCGAAACACACACTAAAAACATAAACCGCTTATATTCTAAAATTGCCCTGAGCGCAAATTGGTAGTTCCATCCATTCTCTCGGCATAGCCTATCGGTGAAAGAATAAGAAGAGGTTGGGTCGTCTAGCTGAAACGATTTTACTTTTT
>CAZFQW010000011.1:0-2833 GCA_964521225.1 uncultured Roseobacteraceae bacterium | reverse complement strand
CTCTGCATTCATAGTTGTGAAATTGGAATGATAGAAAGTATAGATAGTCTTACAAGCACCTGCCCAATTCCTAACAAAATAGGCAACTAAATAGAAATAAAATAACAATGCAAAAATGCCTTACAGCATTTTAAAGTTAAGTTTCACTATTTTGACTTTTTGTTAAAATCATTCAAATTAATTTAATACTTTCGGTTTTGGTTTGGCAGCCAAATCTATACAAAATGAGCTCTTTCAATAACTACTTATTTCAGTTTTATTTATTTTTTATTGATTTATCTTAAAAACTATGAGTAAATTTTTACGAACACTCTCCCTTATAGCTTTATTAAGTTTTACGGGATTTTTTGCTTTCAGCCAAGGGGTAACTACTGCCTCCTTAAATGGTAAAGTAAGCAATACAACGAGCGAAACTTTGCCGGGCGCAAGCATTATTGCAATCCATACGCCTACAGGAACAAATTATGGTACTTCTACCCGTTTCGATGGGCGCTTTACTTTGCCTAACTTAAGAGTAGGCGGACCTTATACTGTTACAGTCAGTTTTGTGGGATACCAAGAACAAAAAATTGAAAATTTGTTTTTGAAACTCGGGCAAACACTTTCCTTAAATTTTGAATTAGCAGACGAGTCAGCGACTTTAGAAGAGATAGTAATTAGCAGTGAGAATGATACGTTTAACGGTGGTAGAACAGGTGCTTCGAGTAATTTTGATAACGATTTATTGAAAAAGCTACCTACCATTTCACGCTCTGCATCCGATATTTATCGTTTAACTCCCGCTTCGGATGGCAATTCGTTTGGAGGTAGAAACGACCAATTCAATAATTTTTCCTTAGATGGTTCTATTTTCAACAACCCTTTTGGCTTAGATGCCGCCACACCAGGGGGGCAATCGAATGCACAGCCTATTTCGCTCGATGCTATAGATGAAATCCAGGTTTCTTTAGCGCCTTACGATGTAACACAGGCAGGGTTTACCGGGGCTGCGATCAATGCAATAACTAAAAGTGGCACCAACAATTTTGAAGGAACGGTATTCGCACTCTACAGAAACCAAGATATGACAGGTGCTAAGGTAGATGGAAATAATATTTTTGTGCCCGATTTGAGACAATTCCAAACAGGTTTTAGTTTAGGGGGACCCGTAGTAAAAGATAAACTATTTTTCTTCGCCAATTTAGAAATTGAAAGAAGAGAAGATTTAGGCAGTAATTTCAGAGCTTCTCGCGCTGGTATAGAAGAAAATAATGTTTCGCGTGTATTGGCAAACGATTTAGAAGCAGTAAGCAATGCCTTGGCAACCTTGGGCTACCAAACGGGCGCCTACGAAGGCTACACGCACGATACTAACAACGAGAAAGGAATTATTAAACTGGACTGGAACATCAACCAAAGCCATACACTTACCGCTACTTACAACTTTTTAAACGCTTTCCGTGAGCAGAATGCACACCCTTCTGCCCTAGGAGTAAGAGGCCCCAACGCAACTACATTACAGTTTTTTAATAGTGGGTACAGAATCAATAACAAAATACAATCGGGGATTATTGAGCTAAAATCATTATTTGGTTCTAAACTCTCTAACAAATTACAAGTAGGCTACACTCATTTTGACGATAGCCGAGACCCATTTAGTACGCCTGCACCTGTAATTAACATTGCAAAAGATGGAACAAGATATATCATAGCCGGACACGAGCCATTTTCTATTAATAACCGTTTGAATCAGAAAGTTTTCCAGTTCTCCGATAATTTTGAAATTTACGCAGGCAAGCATACGTTTACAGTAGGTACTTCACTTGAAAGCTTTGCCTTCGATAATTCTTTTAACTTAGGAGTGTACGAACCCTTTGGCTATCCTTATCCGGGAGGTACTTTTTCCGGCCCCGGCTTTTCAAGTATAGAAGCTTTTCTCGATTTTGCGGGAGATTCGCTCCAAGTAGTATTCGACCACGCCCAAAACACATTCAATAACAACAATGCAAACAATGCATGGGCACTTGCCGAAACTAATGTAGGGCAATGGGCAGTTTATGCACAAGATCAATGGAATATTACTGATAATTTTAGCCTTACCGTAGGAGTAAGAATGGACTTGCCTCTTTATTTTGATACCGACGAAAAAATTCAAGAGAATATTGATCGAAAAGGAGGGTTGTTAGATCCCGCAAATGGCATTTTTGATGGTAATTACGCTCCAAGTGTAATTTATTATAACGAAAATAATAATGCCGTTCAGTTCGACCACACAATATTGCCAGAACAAAAGCCTTTGCTATCGCCCCGAATTGGTTTCAACTATAACAAAAACAGGTTACAATTGCGAGGAGGCTCCGGCTTATTTTCTGGTCGTTTACCTTTTGTATGGATAGGTAACCAAGTGGCAAACCCCGATTTTTTCTTCTATACTATGACGGCAAACAATTTTAAATTCCCGCAAGTATGGAGAACCAACCTAGGTGCTGACAAATCGTTTGGAAAGGATTGGATTGCTTCTGTGGATATTATCTACACAAAAGATGTGAATGCTATGCTTGTGAGAAACTATGGCTTAAGAAATCCCTCTGGAACTTTGCAAGGAGTAGATAACCGCCCTACTTACAATCCCGTGAATGATAGAGCACAAGGGCCATTTGGAGGACCTACCAACGCTTATGTATTTACCAATGCCGACGAAGGCAGAAGTGTGAACATAACACTTGAACTAAAAAGAAATTGGACAAATGGGCTTTATACTTCATTGGCGTATAACTTTTTAGACGCAAAAGATTTAAGCTCTGTCTCGTCCTAAAATAGGTTTACACGAAAAAACGTGTAAACAAGATGATAA
>CAZFQW010000010.1:2204-19021 GCA_964521225.1 uncultured Roseobacteraceae bacterium | reverse complement strand
AGCACTTCCTATAGCAGTCCCTCCCTTATCAATCATTCCAAAGTCAATTTCATCTATTAATTGGTTGAGCATTGGGTAATCGGTAGTAAGCGGGCAGTAAGAAATAGCTTCTCCAGAGAAAATCACCATACCAATTCTATCTTGGAATCTACCGGTCACAAAGTCTCTTGCTACTTGTTTGGCTGCTTCAAGTCTATTGGGTGTAAAATCTTCTATTTGCATAGATTCTGAAATATCTAGCACTAGCATAATGTCAATTCCTTCGGTCCACTGTTCTACTTGTTCATCTGTTTTTTGTGGTCTTGCTAAGGCTACTAATAGTAAAATGAGCGATAAACTCATAAGCCCTGGCGGAATAAACCTTAACCAAACGCTTGGGTTAGAAACTAAACTTTGGTTGGGCAAGGCAATATCTAGTTTCTGTCTGAAACGAATATGCATTAACCACCTAAGAAAGTAAAGCAACGGTACAAGAGGAATTGCATACAATGCAATTAAAAACCCCCAATCGAAAGACTCTAAAATAGAGGGTGTAAACCATTGGAAACTTAGCCAATCCCAGGAGAAACTACGCATTTTTAACCTCCTTTACTTTTTGTTGATATGCTGAAAGTGCATAGTTATGCAAATAGCGAAGCGAGTCGCCTAAGTCGTCGCCAAGCATATCAGCATAGATTGCTCTATCCATTTTAATTAGGTTATTATTTAGTTTATCGTCTGATAAAGCGAATGTAATTTCTTTGGTTGTATAACTATAAAGCGGTAAATCAACCATTTTAGCTGTATAGTTTTTCCATTTCAACAAAGCCTGCTCTACTAATTTTGCGCTCACACTTTCTTCAATCATTTTATTGAAGTCATCAGAGAACCTTGTATACTCTTTCTTCATTTTCCTTAGCCTGTATGCTTTTCTGATGGGCTTGCCAAATACTACAATAATGATAACTCCCAAAAAAATCAAAACTCCAATTGCTACTAACAAGTAAGGGTAGTTAAAAGCTTTTAACACAGGTAAGAAAGAAGTATTGGTTTGTAGTGTCAAAGAGTCTGGTTGTGCTGCAACGGTTTGCTCTAATAAAATTCTGTCTTCTAAGGGAAATATGTTTTTTCGGTCTTCTTGTTTTTCGCCTGTAACCTCCCATATTGGTACCGATAAGGTTTGTATTGAATCGAGCTCAAAAGTCATGAGTGTGTAAACTACACTATCGAAACTCCCTGTACTATCTGTTTTAGTGGCGAAAGCATCTTGGCTAATCCACTCAAAAGGTGCAAAATTATAGGTAGAGTCGGGAAATAGAACTTCCATATCAGCAGGATGCTGGTAGGTAAGAATGTAATGTATGGGTTCACCCACCTTAATTTGCTGCTCTAAAAAAACACCTCTTGGGTTATCGGCTTCTTGTTGTGCCTGCACTTTAACCGTGCTTAGTATCGCAAAAACTAAGACAGTAAAAAGCTTAAGGAAAGTAGTTATGTAAATATCTTTTTTCACCATAATCTAACAAGCGAATTACTTTCTTACTCGATTTCTTATTTTAAATAGCTTGATAAGTTTTGGAACATAGTCTTCATTAGTATCAATATGTAAATAATTAGTGTTGTTCCTTTTACAAAGCTCTTCCAAAACTTTTCGATTACCCGAATAGTAGGAATCTAATTTACTTCTTGTTGCTTTTGAAGAGGTGTTTACCCAAATAGTTTTTTGAAGCTCTTTATCGTAAAGTGGGACTATCCCTAACTGAGGGAACGCTGTTTCTCTCTGGTCAGAAATATGAATTACTACTAAATCGTGTTTACGGCCCATTGCTTTCAAATTTCTCTCGTAATCTGTATCAACAAAATCTGAAATTACTATAATTAAGCTCTTTCTTTTAACGATAGACATCGCTAACATTAAAGCCTTATTCAGATTAGTTTTAAGCGATTGAGGATTGAGCTTATAAATTGTAGTAATCAGTTTATAAGCGTGTTTAAGTCCCTTTTCTGGTTTTATGTACTTCTCTTTGTCGTCACTAAAACAGAGTACCCCAACAGAGCTTGCTTCTTTTACCCCTGCCAATGAGAGTACTCCACAAATTTCTTTAGCAATATCTATTTTTTGATTTCCAGGCTTACCAATTTCTTGCGATGCGCTTACGTCGAGCACAAAAAAGATGTTTTGCTCCTTTTCCTCTTTAAAAGTTTTGATAAAAGTACCATGCCCTTTTGCAGAAACATTCCAGTCGATATGCCTCACATCGTCGCCATATTGGTAGGAGCGCACGTCATCAAATTCAAGACCCGAACCCTTAAATACAGAGTGGAAGTCGCCCTGCATTTGCGAGTTAATTGCCTTTCTTATTCGTATTTCGTAGTTCCTAAGTTTATTAAAAAGTTCTTTCATTTGGTTCGATGTCTGTTACTTAAAAAAGAGCAAAAGCCGAACATTGGTACTAAGCAAAAATCATTGTACTTACACGTTATGTATTTGTAAAAATATAGGTGTTGTAGCGGTTAGCTTTCATTGCCAAACAGGGTTTAACAGAATTTAACCGCAATTCTGCTTTTTGTAGAAGGGGAACACAGAACTTTGAAAATCAATCGTAAAAGATAGATACGACTTAAAAAAAGAAAAATCATGAAAAGCAGAATTGTAATTTTATTATGTATAATTTTTGGAACTGCATGCATGGATAAACCCGTTCCACCTCCTGAAGGGACTTTGCAGGAAAGTAAAATGATTGATATTTTAATTGATATTCATTTAGCAGAAGCATTTGTTTCTACTGAAATCTTGGAGGCAAACCAAGCCAAAGAGCTCTTTAAAATATATGAAGATAGTATCTTTAAGGTACATAGCGTTAGCAAAGAGCGCTACTACCAAAGCCACGGCTATTACACAAAAAACACCGATAAATTTAAATTAATCTATGGTGTTGTGGTAGATAGTTTAAGTGCAAGAAAAACTAAAATAGCACCTCCTCCTAGTATAGATACGAAGTAGATTTTTCAGCTTATGCAGATATTTTCCGTTTACGATATATTGCTAACACCTATTTACCTTGTGTTAATATTCGTAGTAGCCAATTATCTGCGACCAAGATTGACCAATAAAAACACGGTAAGGTACTACTTTCCTGCATTAGGGATTAAACTCTCTGGGGGAATTGTGTTTGCACTATTATATCACTTCTACTATGGTGGTGGCGATACTACTGCTTTCTATATAGGAAGCCAGAGGATTTGGCAAACTTTTTTAGATAGCCCCGTTGCAGGAGTTCAATTATTGTTCACCAGGGCAGGCGATTTAGATCCTGTAGTTACTGGGTATGTTAGAAATATACGTTTTTTTTATAATGCCAACGAGTGGAATCTTATTAAAATAGCTGGTCTTTTTGGGCTATTCTGTTTTAATACTCATTTAGTGATTTCCTGCTTTTTTGCTTTTTTCTGTTTTTTAGGGCTGTGGCAGTTTTATAAAACCATTCTAAAGTTCTTTCCTTCGTTCCATTTTATTTTTGCCATTGCTATTTTTTTAACTCCCTCTGCAATATTCTGGGGCTCAGGCATTATGAAAGATACCATTGCATTAGGTGCATTAGGTTTTTTATTTGCCGCCTCCATGAATGTAGTTTACTTCCGCAAAAGAAACTTAATTCAGATAATCATTTTGCTAGGGGCTGCAACACTCTTATTTTCAATGAAGAGTTATCTGTTTTTAATTTATATGGCTGCCTTTGGTATTTGGGGATTTCTTAAGTTTCAAGAATCTCTCAAAAATCCAATTCTGAAGATATTAAGCCTACCTTTTGTAGCAGGGATAGGCTTGGTAGTGGGTTACTTAGGGATTACCCAAATCGCTCAATCTACCGAATACAATTCTATAGATATTATTCAGGAAAGAGTTTATGTCTACCAAATGGATCATACGCTTAGAGCTGGGGGTTCTACTTACTCTTTAGATGTTGATGTAACCTCGCCAGTGAGTGTAATTGCGGCTTTTCCAAAAGCCGTTAATGTAGCCTTATTTAGGCCGTACCCTTGGGAAGCAAGCAGTTCTGTAGTATTAATAGCCGCTTTTGAATCGAGTATTTACTTTTTGATAACACTGTACATTTTGTTTGTAACAGGGCCAATACAAACTTTTAAAAACGTATTTGGTGATCCTGAACTAGCCATGCTTTTAGCCTTTACGATAGTGCTTGCCTTTGCCATAGGGATTACGAGCTATAACTTTGGAGCACTCGCCCGTTTTAAAATTCAGCTATTGCCTTTCTTTGGTTGTGCACTCGCTATTCTATACCGAAAACCAAAAGTAAAGCGTAAAAGAAAATACATGGTCGACTCACAAGAATTGGAGCGCTTCTAGAGAGAGCTTGCTTACTTGGTAATGTAGGCAAATTTATCTTTCAACCTCAAAAAAGGTTTCTCGAAAAAGCGATAGCTGATAGCACTTATTAAGATGGTAATTGCCAAGGCTAAAAGAGTTTCGACAATTAGTACCTGCCACAGTTGTGTATTGAAACCGATGAGTTTTGTTAGGTTTACGGCAATCAAAATTCCTACAAAATGAAGGCAGTAAAGTCCGTAAGTAATTTTGCCCAAGCTTGTAAAAAGTTGAAATCTAGAGAGCTTGAAAAAAGAATTTTGGGCGTAGTTCTGTTCTAAAATCACAAAGAGGATAACGAACGAAATGAAGGCTCTTTCCACAATTCGCAAGTAATAATTTTGTAGTAGTAGCTCGTCCCGAAAAAGAAAAACGCCAAGCATTGAAGCATAAAAAAGGGCTATTTTAAAGTGAGATAGCTTAGTCAACTTTTCTTTAAAAGTATTTTTAAAAGAAATTGCCCAAGCCCCAAAAGCTCCAATTGCCATGTCGCCAATGCATGAGAGCGTATGGATTTCGTGATAGGGTGTAGTGTCGTTGAAGGCACGAAAAACCAAACTCCCGCAAATGATTGCACTAAAGGCTATCCAATATTTTTCGACTGGCAGAAAGAACAAAATAATGGGCCAAACCAAATAAAATTGTTCTTCTACCGCAATACTCCAAAGAACGGCAAGCACAGAGGCATCGGGCAAACCATTAAAAAGCACATCGAAGTTGTTTAAGAAAACTAAATAATATTCAATAGAGGCTGTTTCGTTTGGGGTTTGCCCAAAGGCATATTTTAGAACAGGAAAGATGTAAAAACCAAAAACTACACAGGCAAAAAACAAAGGTCAAATCCTCAGGATACGTCTTATCCAAAAGTTTTTAAGGTTAATTTGCCCATTCAGTGCTTTTTCTTCTATCAATAAAAAAGTGATAAGAAATCCGCTGAGAACGAAGAAAAAATTCACCCCTAAACTTCCATTTCCAAAAACATCTTTTTTAAAGAAAATATAGAGGCTATCGTTCCTGATATAATCGAACTCTGTATGGAAACTATGAAAAAAGAATACAGAAAGAAAACATAAGAACCGTAACCCATCGAGGTTTTCAAAATAGATTTTTTTCTTCTGCATTGGTAATGAAAGGATTTGTACCGATTTGATTTCAAACAAAATAAAGACCTGCCACCTAAAAGGAACGCACTTACACCCATGATTTTTCAAATTAATACAATCTACTTTTTAACTTTCAGAATGCTTCGGCTAAAATTTCCACCTAAACAATCTTACAATGAAACATTTACAACTCCTATTGCTCTTTTCATTGCTCTTGGTAAGCCCTTTTACTTTCGCTCAAAGTAAGAAAAAGAAAAAAGAAAATACGCCCGTTCAAGAACTTAAAAAAATGTCCTCCCAAAAAAAAGGAGACATGAAAGCGTATAGCGAGGTAATTACCAAAGAAGCTAAAACCGATGAAGGTCTTTTCAATATTCATTTTCTGAATAGTAAACTTTACTACGAAATACCGAACCATCTTTTGGGCGAAGAAATGCTGATGGTGAGCCGCATTGCCAAAATTCCTTCCAACCTAAGTCCTTATCTGAATGCGGGTTCAAAATCGAACGAGCAGGTGGTTCGCTGGGATAGAAAAGGGGATAATGTTTATTTAAAATCGGTTTCTTATACCAATGTAGCCGACGAAAATGCACCTATTTTAAAATCGGTGAAGAATAATAATTTCGAGCCAATTTTATACTCTTTCAAAATTGAATCTCTTGGTAAAGATTCTAGCGGCGTAGTGATTGAAGTAACCAATCTGTTTACAAAAGATATTCCTGCCCTTAGTGGTATCAACGCAGGGCTGAAAAGGGAATACAAAATTTCTGTTTTAGACCAAAGCAGAAGTTACCTCGATACAGCGAAGAGTTTCCCGCAAAACATTGAGGTGATTCACACAATGACCTACAAGTCTACAGCACCGCCAACCAACTCAAAAAGCGAAACAGTTTCGATGCAGATGAACCAATCGATGATTTTGTTGCCCAAAGACCCTATGACACCACGCATTTACGACGAGCGAGTGGGTTGGTTTACAGTTAGCCAATACAATTACAGTTCAGAAGCGTTGAAATCGGACCAAAAGAAATATATCAGAAGATGGCGTTTAGAGCCTAAAGACCCTGCTGCCTATGCTAGAGGCGAGTTAGTTGAACCCGTAAAGCCCATCGTTTACTACCTTGACCCTGCCACTCCTAAAAAATGGCGACCTTATTTTATTCAAGGGATTGAAGACTGGCAAACAGCTTTTGAAGCTGCAGGTTTTAAAAATGCCATTATTGCCAAAGAAGCCCCAACCGCAGAGGAAGACCCCGACTTTAGCCCCGAAGATACCCGCTACTCGGTAGTAAGATATGTTGCAAGTACCACGAGAAACGCCGTTGGGCCGAGTGTGAGCGACCCCCGAACCGGCGAAATTTTGGAAAGTGATATTATTTGGTACCATAACCACTTGCGCTCGTACCGTAACCGCTATTTATTAGAAACAGGCGCTGCCAACCCAAAGGCGAGAACGCTTACTACGCCCGAAGAAGAAATTGGTGAAATGATGCGCCGAGTAATTTCCCACGAAATTGGGCATGCCTTGGGGCTTCCTCATAACATGAAAGCGAGTGCAGCCTACCCGGTTGACTCTTTGCGCTCTGGAACATTTACCCAACAATACGGAATTGCCACTACAATTATGGACTACGCCCGCTACAACTATGTAGCCCAACCTGGCGATGAAAATATTCGATTTGTACGACAACTCGGCCCTTACGATATGTATGCTATTAACTGGGGGTACCGAGTAATCCCAAATGCAAAAACAAGCGAAGACGAAAAACCAACCTTAAATAGCTGGATAAAAGAACATGAAGGCGACCCTATGTATATGTTTGGTTCGGGCAGAGGTGGAATTGATCCCCAATAGCAAATAGAAGGTATCGTCGACGATGCTGTAAAGGCAAGCACTTATGGCTTATCGAACCTTAAAATTGTGGCAAAAAACCTAGTAGCATGGACTGCCACCGAAGGTGAAAATTACGAAGATTTAGCAGAGCTACACGGCGAAATGGTTGGGGTATGGAACCGTTACATTGGGCATGTAGCCACTAATATCGGAGGCGTGTACGAAACACTCAAAACTACAGAGCAAGCAGGTGTAATCTATGAGCCTGTAGCTAAAGAAACACAAAAAAGGTCGATGCAATTTATGAATGAGCATGTGTTTACCACACCTGAGTGGATGCTTGATAAAGAAATGCTGCGACGTGTTGAAAGTGCTGGTGCTGTTGATAGAGTGCGTTCATTACAAGTAAGGCATTTGAACAATGTATTAGATATGGGAAGGCTGCAAAGGGTTCTTGAAACAGAAACTTTTGAAGCTGACGCTTATTCAATTTTAGAACTGATGACCGATTTACGCCGTGGTGTTTGGACTGAATTAAGAAACTCAAGCTCAATTGATATCTATCGCCGAGGCTTACAAAGAGCTTACTTAGAAAGAATGGCATTTCTGATGACCGAAGAACAGCCGCCTAGCAGAAGATATTCTAGCAGAACAAATGTAGATGTAAGCGTTTCGGATATTCGCCCTGTGGTAAAAGCAGCGTTGAAAAAGCTACAACGCGAAGTACGCTCAGGTTTAGCGCGTTCGCGCAACGAAATATCTCGCTACCATTTAGAAGATGTAGCCGATAGAATTGATGATATTTTAAACCCTAATGATTGACTTAGCAAAATCTCAATTTCTTAACGAATAAACCCTTTTGAATGAAGTTATTCGTGCTAATCTGTGAGTAAGCTTTCGTCTAGTTAATTACAACATAGTTAATGTACTCTTAAAGCAAATTTAAGTTTTGTAAGGATTTGAAAATAAGAAATTTAAAGAGCGCAGGCACAAAAATCCAGCGGAGTCAGGGCGGGTATGAAAGGTGTAAGCTTTTGATTTTTTGGCGGCTGCCGCTGCGGTTCGTTTTTAAGAAATTAAATTTTTAAACATGCTCTAATAGCATTTTAATTTCCATCATGATTAGCCAAACTTTGTGGAAATTAAAATGCTGTTTTTTTTAGTCTTCTCTGTGTCCTTAATACAGTCTCAAAAGAATAGATTTATTGAATAATCACAGAATTTATTTCCTCCATGAACAGGTCTATTTCTATTCAGCACCTCTGTAACTATATCCTTTAGAATGTAAGTACCTTACCATAACTTCTATCTTACAGGCTGAAGCCTGTTTTAAAGTTAAAATTCGCATTATGCTGAATCGTAAGGTTTAAAATAAGGAGTGTATGAAGGTTCAAAAAACCACCTTTGGGCTGCCCCGGTCGTGCATGAACTCTTACCTAGAGGGGTAACACATTTTTTTTATATCTCGCCCCGATGGGGCTTTAACGGCTAATTCTTTGAGTTTTCTATAGCGATTTCAGCTCTCTGAGCTTCTTCTTTTTTAGAAAACCCGACCTTTTATATTTGTGTATATAAAGCAAGACTTCGCACGCCCCTAATTTAAAATTACATAGGTGCTTATTCCCCCATCATATTGGTACTATATACATAAAATTCTGGGTCTACTTTTATAGTGGCTATTTTATTCGCCAAATCCATTTTTTGCAATTTTGTGGTAGGGGTAAGCCATTGTTCCTTCGCATCGATTATCACTTTTATGGGCATATCAAATTCTTTTATACAATTGGCCCAACGGTAATATAGCTCTCCATTGTTATTCCAATATTCTAGTACAGGAATTTCAGCTCTGCGGAGGTATTGGTTAAAAAAGGCATCGAGCTGAATACCTAACGATTTTGCCATATAAACTTCTACCTCTTGTGTGGTAACTGTTTTATGATAAAACTCTTTATTGAGTCCTCTTAGCATAGCCCTCCACTTTTCATCTGTATCTACCAATTGCCTTAACGTGTGGAGCATATTACTCCCCTTGTTGTACATATCGGAAGAACCTTCTGAGTTTACATTGTAATCGCCGATAATGGGGATGTCGTTTCGTATATCTATTCTGTGCCCTTTGGTGTAGGCACTTCCCGCCTCTTTTCCGTAAAAATACTCTACAAAAAGCGATTCGGAGTATTTGGTGAACCCTTCGTGAATCCACATATCGGCAACATCTTTATAGGTGATGTTATTGGCAAACCACTCGTGCCCCGACTCGTGGATAATGATAAAATCCCATTTTAAACCCCACCCTGTATGGCTTAAATCTCTCCCTCTGTAGCCATTTGTATAACCATTGCCGTAGGTTACCGAGCTTTGGTGTTCCATTCCCAAATAAGGAACTTCTACCAGTTTATAGCTATCTTCATAGAAAGGATAGGGCCCAAACCAATGTTCTAGTGCCTCCATAGTGCGAGTGGCATCTTTAAACTGAACTTTCGCTTTTTCTAGGTTTTCTTTCAGCATCCAATAGTCCATATCGAGTTCGCCTTTCTCGCCTTGGTATTTCTCAGAGAAGTTTACATAATCGCCAATATTTACATTTACGCCATAATTGTTGATAGGATTTACGACCTCCCACGAATAGATTTTTCTTTTTCCCTTTCCCTTTTTCTGGTTAATTAGCCTGCCATTGGCTACACCCACCAAATTGTTGGGGACATCTACGTGAATTAACATTCCGTTGTCGGGTTCGTCGTACATGTGGTCTTTGCAGGGCCACCAAATGCTTGCCCCTAAACCTTGGCAAGAGGTGGCAATAAAATGCTTGCCGTTACTATCTTTTTTCCAAGAAAACCCGCCATCCCAAGGGGCATTTTTAGCTACTTGCGGCTTTCCGAAAAAAGTAACTGTTAACTCGTTGGTATCGCCTACATTCTGCGTGTTCTTTAACTGAACAAAATGAGCATTCCCTTCGCTTATTACCTGTAATGCTTCCCCATTTTGGGTGATACTTTCAATTTTCATGGGTGGTTGCAAATCTACCTGCATCACTTTGGCGCTTTCCAACACCTTATAACGAATGGTATTAGTGCCGCTTATAAATTGTTCGTCGGGCTGCACTTTCACGCTGAGGTCGTACTTTAGTAAGTTCCACCAAAGGCGTTCTTGGGTGATGCCCCCCCGAAGTGTATCTTGCCGTGAATACTGTTTTTGAGCTGAAGCAATGTGAACGGTTACAAAAAAAAGCAGGAGAGTAAGGTATGTTTTCATCATCGAATGAATTGTTTTATGAAAATATTTTTTAAATAAAATGAAATTAGCTGAGAGTATTTTACTCTTGCTGTGCAGATGCTAGAATTAGAATTTCATCAAGTAAATAAAAAATCATTACCAATCTAATCTCACTAAAAGACTTTGGTATATTTGAAGTTTAACACAAAATCCAAAATAAGCATTGGGGAAGAAGATTCAATATAAACAGTGGGAATACGCTCAAACGCCCAATCAGGAAAAAATAGAAATCCTTAGAAAAGCACTCAATTTAAGTGAAGTTACCGCTACGCTGCTAGTCCAAAAAGGGATTGAATCGTACGACGATGCCTTTCATTTTTTTAGAGATTCGTTGGAAGATGCACACGACCCCTTTTTAATGGACAACATGGCAACGGCAGTGGAACGACTCAGCCGGGCCATCCACCAAGAAGAAAAAATATTATTTTATGGAGATTATGACGTGGACGGAACCACCTCGGTAAGCCTGTTCAAAGCATTTTTTAAGAAAGTATACCCCCATTTAGAGTGCGATTTTTACGTGCCCGACCGCTACACAGAAGGCTATGGCGTTTCGCAAAGGGGAATTGACATTGCTGCTGAGAAAGGCATCTCTTTAATGATTACCCTCGATTGCGGCATTAGAGCGATAGCCAAGGTAGATTATGCGCTTACCAAAGGAATTGAAACTATTATTTGCGACCACCACGAACCGGGCGACTCGCTCCCAAAAGCAGTGGCTGTACTCGACCCAAAAATCCCAAAAAACAAATATCCTTTTAAAGAATTATCGGGCTGTGGCGTAGGTTTTAAATTGCTTAAAGCCCTGTGTAAAAAGGAAAGGATAGCACAAGAAACACTTTATTCATTTCTAGATTTTGTGGCAATTAGTTCTGCTTGCGATATTGTTCCTATTGTTGGGGAAAATAGAATTTTTGTAAGAGAAGGCTTAAAAAACATCAATAGCAACCCTCGAATTGGTGTAAAAGCCCTCATTGAAGTTGCTGGGTTTAAAAATGAGATTAATGTATCGAACTTGGTTTTTGGTTTAGGCCCCAGAATTAATGCGGCAGGTAGAATTGCCCATGCGAACTATGCGGTAAACCTCTTACTTTCCGAAGACGAAACCGAAGCTTTTGAAGGTGCCAAATCGGTAGATATAAAAAATGAGTTAAGAAAAGGCTACGACTCGCAAATTACCGAAGAAGCACTGGAAATTATTGAGCAGAAAAGTGAACCCTACTATTCTAATGTACTTTTTAAAGAAGATTGGCACAAAGGGGTAATCGGCATTGTTGCCTCCCGCTGCATTGAAAAATACTACAAACCCACAATAATTCTAACAGAATCGAACGGGAAAGCTACCGGCTCTGCTCGTTCCATTAAGGGGTTCGATATACACAAGGCAATTGCCGCTTGTAGCCATTTATTAGAACAATTTGGAGGGCACATGTATGCTGCAGGGTTAACTCTCCCTTTAGAAAACGTACCTGCATTCAGAACCGCTTTTGAGCAGGTAGTAGCCGCTCAAATAAGTACCGCACAGCTCATTCCTATCCTTTATATAGATTTGAAAATAAATTTAAATCAAATCAACCTCAAATTATACGAACTGATTAGGCAAATGGCACCTTTTGGCCCGGGCAACATGGAACCTGCCTTTGGCTCCGAAAATATACTAGTAGTTGAAGTAACTATTTTGAAAGAAAAACATCTAAGGTTAAAAGTAAGCCAAGAAGGCAGAAAAGAAACCTACAATGCCATCGGATTTAATATGATTGATTACCTTTCTTTAGTACAATCGGGTGAACCACTTCGCATTTGTTATCAGTTAAACTTAAATGAATATCGAGGTAACAAGACCTTACAACTGATGCTTAAGGATATTCAACCCATGGAAATAAACTAAACCGCTTAACTAACAACTTAGATGAGACTTAATTTAACCCCCGTCGTAAAAAACTTCTTATTCATCAATGTAGGAATCTTCTTGATTCAGCTTTTTATGAGCCTCCCACTTACCCAATGGTTTGGGTATCGCTATATTTTTGCAGAAAGTTTTCAGCCCTATCAAATACTCACCTATATGTTTATCCATGCTGACGGATGGCATTTATTTGGCAATATGTTCGCACTATTCGTTTTTGGACCCATGCTCGAAAATCATCTGGGGGCAAAACGATTTTTCGCACTTTATATGGTGTGTGGTTTAGGTGCCGGCGTGCTTTATGGCATTGTTAATTTCGTGGAAATATCCCAAATAGAAAGTGCTCTGGTTACCTTTAATAATTCTCCTACTCCCGAGAACTTGCATTATTTTATCAATAATTTTACTTCTGGATATGAGACTTACCGTCCTGAGTATCAAGAGGAAATTTATAACTTAGTGAATAAAAATTTCCCTGCCGACCCTACTAATCCACAGTATATAGCACAAGCTAAAAATATCATAGGCTCTTACTATCAAATGAATGCCAACATGCCTATGGTAGGTGCCTCAGGATCTATTTTCGGAATCTTAATGATTTTTGGTCTCCTTTTTCCAAATTTGCAGCTTATGCTATTAATTCCGCCAATGCCTGTAAGGGCAAAATACCTAGTAGCTTTTTACGCTTTGTATTCCATTTACGCTCTTCTTGAACGAGCACCGGGCGATAATGTGGCTCACCTAGCCCATATCGGCGGGATGGTTTTTGCCTTCATCCTATTTAAGGCTTGGGGGCTAAAAAGTGATAATTTGATGTGATTTTATCTATCCTCTTTACTTACCTACAAAGTAGGTAGGAAAAAAAAAGGAGAAACCTTATCTTAATGGCTCATGTTAAGTAGTCGTGTTTTAATTAGAAAATAAATTTCATTTAACCTTTCCAATTAACTTTTGATGAACAGCTTCGTCGAAGATTTCAAAAATGCGTGGAATAAGCCCGATAATGGTTTAGTAAGAATCATCATTATTAATGTGCTCGTATTTGGCCTATTAAAAATATTTTGGTTGTTAACCAGATTTGGCGTTACTCCCTCTTTTTACAATGAGGCAGAAAAAATCGTAATGATTTCTCCTATCCTTAATGAGTTTATATTTCGCCCATGGACTTTATTCACCTATTTCTTCACTCATTTCGAATTTCTGCATATTCTTTTCAATATGCTAGTGCTATACTGGTTTGGGGTTATTTTCAATGAGTTTTTAGGAAGTAGAAAATTAGTAGCTTTGTATGTTTTAGGGGGGCTTGCAGGAGGTCTTCTTTACTTAATTCTTTATAACACCATTCCGTACCTTATTAATAATCCAGGCATAGGGATGGTTGGTGCCTCTGCGGGTGTTTATGCCATTGTAATAGGTGCTGCCACTATTGCACCCGAATACAGAATGCACCTTCTGTTCTTTGGGGCAGTAAGAATTAAATATATCGCTGCTGTTTATGTTTTCCTTTCAGTTATTGGATTAGGAGCTTCAAATGTAGGAGGCAACATTGCCCATTTAGGGGGAATTTTGGTAGGCTACGTTTTTGTAAAGCAGTTAAGTAAAGGCGACGACTGGAGCCTTGGCATTTGGAAAGTACTCGATGCTATTAGCAATATGTTTAAGCCTAAATCTAAGATGAAGGTTTCTTACAGGAAGCCTCAACACGCAACTTCTAGGTCGAAAAAAATGAAACAAACTGCTGCACAAGGGACAAATACTTTACCGGACCAGTCTATAGTTGATGCTATTCTCGATAAAATATCCGAGTCAGGTTACGAAAAACTCACGGCAGAAGAAAAGCATATTCTGTTTAAAGCAAGTCAAAAAAACACAGAGTAAATTATTGTAAATGATAGAAGATTAAAAAAACGCCTGTTAAGCTCTTGAAGCTTAACAGGCGTTTTTTTAATCTTCTATTTCAAGTAATTCAAGAATATCGGCTAACTCATCAAAATCATTCAATCCCACTTTAATTTCCTCGCCCGTATCTAGTGCGATTCCCGCTGGTTTAATTTCTTCGATAACCTTAAGCACATTTTCTTTGGTGATACCCGATTTTAAAAAGATAGGGTATTTTTTGGTAAGCGATACTAATACATCTTTCACCTCCAATAAATTTATATTTTCGGCATCGAGTATAAAAAACTCTACCGAAGGATGTAAAGCTTCTAAAGTTTGTTGTAAATCCTCCTCTTTCCCTTGTATGTATTTTACTTTAAAAATGAGCGGAAGACCTTCCTTCTTTCTAAAGAAGGAAATATTCCCACGATTTGAAGTTTCGAGATAGTTCACATTGAACCCTTTGGCTACTAAATCATTTTCAAACTCAAGTTCGGCAGCAAACTTAACCCCCGAAAGCCAACTTATTATTTCGTTAATTACCTGCTTTTCTTGCGAGCTTCCTTCATCAATTGTGAACCCTATTATTTCTACGCCCATACCTGCACAATACCGAGCATCGTGTAAGTTGGTAATTCCGTTAACTTTTACTCTCGTTTTTAACTCCATCAGTTCTCCTAGATTTTTAGTAATGGCGCAAATCTAAGAAGCAGTGATTACTTAAATAGTAACACATCACTTATTTGCTACTACTTTTAAGTTTTCTTTTTTATCATTTATAATATAATACCCCTCGTAGTAAGGGGTAGGGGAGGGCGTTTGTATTTTCCCATTTACCTTAATATCTAAACCTGACATTTCTAGTTCTACCCTAAAAAGTAGGTTTTTCCAAGAAGCAGTTTCGTTTTTAGTTAGCTCTTGGTTGAGCACACTCTCAAATACATTGTAGAAAACGCCTCCTTCTTCATCGTTAATATAAGCGGGTGTTCCTTTGGCGCTTGCACACAAAAGCACTTTCACTTTTGTATTGAATAGTTCTTGGTAGCGCGCCCTAAATTTTAAGTCGCCCCTGCCAGCACCTTGGTTAATTGCGAAAGCATCGGAAGGCTTGTTACAACACTCGCCAATCACAAATTGAGACTTAGGGTTTTTATCGGTAATTAACCTATCAACTTCTTGGAGATTCAACCTATCGTTCTTACCATCTTGCGATAATTTTAGGTTGGGCCAGTTCGATTTAGAATTTCCTTCCCCATGCCCGGTGTAATAAAAAAACACCACATCGGTAGGGTCTGTCGCTAAAGACTGTATGGTTTTCTTAAGATTTTCCGTCGTGCATTCCTCTTCAGAAAAGTAATAGGGTTTTAGCTTCAGCTCTGCATTAGCGGCTATTTCTGCTAGTAATTTTCGGATATTATCATAGTTTTTCTGGCAACCATCGCCGATTTTTTCTGCTTCGGTATCGGCAAACACAATAGCATGCATCACATTTTGCGCAGTTCCTTCTAATTGCATCAGTAAAAAAAGAAGGATAAGCGTCGTTATTTTTTTCATGAACTTGTTTTAAATTTTGAATTTTTTCGTGAAACAAACGCTAGACCCTATTCAGGTTTGTATTTTAGAATGATTCCACCATTAAGCAGGGCTTCTGTAGAAATATCTACTTCTTGGTAATATCCTCCGCCCGAAAGAATTCCCACTTTTACAGTGTTAGTCCCTTCTGAGCCATCGGAATGTGCATAAAGTTTAAGCGTATTTTCTTTTCCTTCTTCTAGTTCTACCATCTTAGTTATTTTTTCGGCTGTAAGTCCGTGGTACTGCAAAATAAGTTCATCATTAAATAAGGCAGAAACTGTATCTCCATCTATTCGGTCAAAATCCCAAAAAGAAAGTAAAACCTGTTTTGTGGTTACTTCAACTGGCTCTTGTTGTAAGTAAGATTTACGGGTATCAAATAATCCTATAATTGCATTTTGAGCCGATTCTTTAGCGATTGTAAAACTCTCAACTTGGCTATTGCCACATATAAAAGAAGCTTTTTCAAGGCTATAAATGATATAAGGCATATAGTGGATTTTGGTAATGGTCGATTTTTCGTTGAGAGAGATGCTAAAACTTTCTGATTCTTTATTAAAAGATAAGTTTTGTAACTGCCTCACTACCTGCAAATCGCAGTGATTATAAACTTTCAGCTTACAGCATTCAAATTCTATGGTAATTTGGTTTTGTTGCAGCACTTTTAAATTTGCATAAATATTAACCGACTGAACTACTCCATTTTCGATAAAATCTAACCGCAAAGAGTCTTGCTTTGTATAGATGGTAAATGTTCTGTTTTCCTCTATTGCCTTAAATTCTAACAGGCGTTGGCGTTGTTGGTTCAAGCTTTCGAGAAACACATTGAGCTGAAGTGTGAAATGTGAGAAGCTAATGGGATGGTTTCTATTTTGTATA
>CAZFQW010000010.1:0-2194 GCA_964521225.1 uncultured Roseobacteraceae bacterium | reverse complement strand
CGAACGCCCAAAATGGCACTGTCCGTAAAATCTACTTCTGTATTGTTCAACCCTATTTGAGGCTCCGTAGAGTTTGCTTCATTTTCATTTCTGATTGGTAGGTAAGTGCCTAAAAAGTTTTTGCTACAAAACCACCTGAACTGAATAGGAGAGAGGGGCCTTTTAAAAAGCATAAGTTCATCAATATTTCCTTTAAAATTTGTACTGATATTATCGCTTCCTACAAAAATATTTTTCGGTTGATTTCTTCTTTCAAAAAGGGAAGAGTTAAGCTGTTCTTCAATCAGAATTTCGCACCCTACCGATACGCTTAATTGGCAGTGGTTCACCGAGACTCCAAGCATTTGCCATTGGTTTGTATTGAGCGATGGCAGAAATGTATGGTGGGAAACTACTCGGTTTTCAGTAGTCGTATACTGAACGCTCAGTGCGCCATCTTTTATAAAAACTGTAAAAAAGGAAAGGCTATCTTGGGCAAAAAACAGTGTTTGCTTCGTTCGAGCATCTGTATTTAACTGAAACCAAAACAGTAAGCTAAAATCAGGCTTTATTTGTGTGATTTCCGATAAATTAAGTGGCACAGCCGATTTTAGCTGCACCCCTTTTTTGTTAGCACCTTCTGTTCTTAAAATATGCTCTTCGGTAATAATATTAAGTTGCTGCATTAGCGAATCAGACTCATCGAATGTAACACTTAGCGTTAAAGATTCGCCTTGTGCCAAAGTTTCACTAAAGTTTACTCCTAAAAAAATGAGCAGTAATAAGATATATCTGTTCGTGTTTTTCATGGTTTTCTAATCGAACTCATCTTGAGTTTATTAATAATCATCAATGCTCTTTTCTTTCTTCCTCACTAGCTTTTTGTCTTCTTCGGGGAGTAAAATGTATTTATAGACTTTGCCGATGCTAACCGTACCTTCTTTTACTACTTTTTTTGTGGCGGGGGTCAGGCTTTCATACAACTCTATATTTTCAATTATTTTATCTACATCACGCTGAATTACTTGCGGGCCAAGCAGCTTTTCTTCGTAATACCTTCTGAGCTTATCCAGTTTTTCAATTTTACTATCAATAATTGCCTTTTCTCTTTCCCGTTTTTTTACCTGTTCAGAAGTTTCTTTTTGCGACACAATGAGTCTTTCCCGTTGTTTTACGAGTTGTTCTTTCTCTCTCTTTTTATGTTCGTATAAACCGTTTACTACAATTTCAATATCAACCCCTCTGTAGTCATCCCCTTTCTCTGTAAAAACTTCTGCTTGAAACTCCACCTCACCACGATTTCTACCAGGTTCTAAAAAAAAATGAACTAGCTTTTTTTCTTCTAACACCTCTAAAATTTGCTGATATGCGCAATATGCTCGTAAAAAAGCCAATGTTTCATTCGTAACCTCGCAAGCCCCATTTTCAAGCTCTGCTCTTTGTATCTGGTTTTTCTCCACGTAGCCGTACTGCACCCTATAATATTTTTCAGAAATATTTTCTCCATAATAAGTCAAGCATTTCTTAATCTGATTTCCATCCGATTTTCCCCTAATCTTCAAAGTCATTCTTACATCATTTATAGCATCGGGGTTTCTCAGTGTGGCATACTGCTGCTTTAAAATTGCCTCTGTGATAGATTGTGCCGCTTTTTTTATTTGTCCGCTACAGTGGTCGCCCAAACGATATGCCGATAAGTTCGGGGAAAAAATGGGGTCAGTTTCCGTATTACTTCTAATTAATCGAATACCATCATTTGTTCCTTCAATAGGCTCGCTACTCCAAACAGGATCGCTAGTAGGAATGAGTGCATCGAGTTGCCGAATTACCTCTTCGTAGTTTTGTAGACTTGCATTTAACTGCATTTCTGCCACTCTTTGCTCTTCGCTAAACGATTCAATTTGTTTGTCTAACGCCAGAATTTGACCCTCTAAACCTTTTAAGGTTGAAAGCAATTGTTGGATTTGAGCGACAACATCATCGTACTTTTGTTGTAAAGCGTTAAGCTGAACTTGTGTTTTCTTAATTTCATTCCCAAAACAAGTTTCTAAACGTTCACACTGCTCAAAAAGCCAAACTTTGTAGCCCCTTCTACCCTTGTATTTATTTTCTTTCGTTTGTTCTGCTAAAAAATTTCCAATTTCTTCCATCAGCATCGCGTCTTTTTTACTGAGTTGAAATTCTCGTTTTGTTTTGACGAGAGATCGAGGATGAT
>CAZFQW010000009.1:0-20121 GCA_964521225.1 uncultured Roseobacteraceae bacterium | reverse complement strand
TACTGTACCTCTGTCACTAATAGTATTATTCAGTTTATCGAAATCAAAAATAAGCCCACTTAACACCATCTGAGGGATTAATAGAATAGGGATAAGTATGTAAACTGTAACTGCAGAGTTAAATGCAGATGAAATATTTAATCCTAGTACATTGGCATGGCAGGAAATGGTAAATAAAACAAGCCAATACATAATGCCTAAGTTGCTTATATCAAGTATAATATTACCAATTAGAACAAAGGTACATGTTTGAATTGCAGATAAAGCAAAGAGTATAATGACTTTCGATACTAAATAACTACTTCTGCTTAAATTTAGAAAGGCTTCTCTTTTTAATATCTTCCTATCACTAATGATTTCTTCTGCACTAACGGTAAGTCCCATAAAAAGAGAAACAAGAATAGCAATTAGAATGTAAGCAGGTATATTGTCGTTATGTCTGAAGACATATTCTGAATCATAATCCAACCTATATCTTATTATTAAAGATAAAAGCAAAGCGAGTAAAGGGGCTTCCAACAGGTTGATTACCAAATATTGTTTATCACTAACTTTAGATAAAAAATCTCTAGTAGTGAAAATGACTGCTTGCATGAATACTGAAGGAACTTTTAATGTTTTTGGAGGTTCTTCATTAACATCCTCTATTTTTTCGTGCTTGAAACTTTTTAAATATAATTCGTTCCACTCAGGAGGGGCTACTCTGCGTTTGTCTGTAAAATCGCCATATTCATCAACCACTCGGGCTTCAATAATATTAAATATCTGCTCAGGGTTAACATTACCACAAGTAGGACACTGACCAGTTTCGTTATCTACTTGGTGAGCAGCTGATTTAAAATAAATTACAGCTTCTATAGGATTACCGTAGAATATAGGGTATCCACCAGTATCCATAATTAGCATCTTATCAAACATTTTATAGATGTCGGAAGAGGGCTGATGGATTACAACAAATATTAATTTACCTTTAAACGAAAGTTCTTTTAAGAGGTCAATAACATTCTCAGAATCACGAGAAGAAAGCCCAGATGTAGGTTCATCTACAAACATTACCGCAGGCTCTCTTATTAATTCTAAAGCAATATTGAGGCGTTTTCTTTGTCCGCCACTAATTTTTTTATTAAGAGGGCTACCTACTTTCAAATGTTTAATTCTATCTAGTCCTAAACTTGTAAGTACGTTCACAACGCGTTTATCAATTTCTTGTTCGCTTAAATCTTTAAAACAGAGTTTAGCATTGTAGTAAAGATTCTGATAAACGGTAAGTTCTTCTATCAAGAGATCATCTTGAGATATATATCCTATTACACCTTCTACACTGTCTTTTTCCTTAAATATATCGTAGCCATTAATTAGAATATTACCACTAGAAGGTTCTTCTAAACCGGCTAAAACATTTAATAAAGTAGTTTTACCAGCACCACTAGCTCCCATTATTCCAATTAAGCTACCGGGGCCTTCGCTAATAGAAACATCTCTTAAACCAATATGTCCGTTCGGAAACTGGTATACGAGGTTATTAGCATTGAATGATATATTCTCGAAGCTTAAATCGCTATTGTACTTGTTAACCAGGTCGGCATAATAAAGGGGAGCACCTTTCGGAGTTTTAAAAATACTGCCAGGGGCAAACTGTATAATATTACCTTTATTAATGATTTGGTTATTGAGATAAACCTCGTCATCGCCTGTGTATTTGCAGAAGTACAAACCAACGCTTTTCATCCTCATAAAGATGATTTCACCATCGAGAAGTCCTGAGTCAATGAATTTGATTTTACTTCCTTCAGGAGGCCTTTCATCATCAAAAATCAGAATATCTTCATGATCAACTTTGGAAGAGTGCGTTTCTATAACAAACTTTTCTATAAGAGGATATTCTTCTTTGAAGTTAAATACATCAGCTACTGTTTCAATAATAGCCATTCTTTGTTCGGTGAATGAACGATCAGCAGCTAACATCTCCAAAAGCTTGATTAATACAATTGCTTTTTGCCTTTGGTTAAGTGTTTTATTAATCTTTCTACATATACCAAGGATACGTACAGAGTACTTTACAGAAGTAAGTGCTTTCTTTTTCTTTTTCTTATCGTCATCAGATATATCATCATCTTCTTCTCCCCAGCCTGAGCTTTTATCGTATTCTTCGATATATGTTGTTGCTGTTTTAGAGTCTAACTCTAAATGAAAGTATTTGATAACAAAGTTCCTTTCACCTTCAGTGACTCCTCCATCTTGTCTTGAAATGATAGCGAATAGTTGTGTAAGCGCCTTTAAAATCTCTTCACTCATATATTTTTATCTACAAAGATTAGGCAATAAGTTAATCTTCAATTTTAGGATGCTTTTTTTTTACGCTATGATAACGAAAAATGTAAAGTCTTATTTGAGAAAATTTCATCTTTCTCAAATAAGACTTTACATAAAAAGGAACACTTAGTAGGTTTTGAACTCGAATGGAACTTCAACAAGTTCAGAAAATTCTTCACCTGCCTCTTCCATATCTTCATCATCTTCATGAAAGTGCCACACTACTTTAGTTCCTTCAATTTCCTCTAACTGCGAAAGTACATCTAATATAAGTTTAGACGATGCAGTATTGAAATATTCAAGTTTAAACATAAAAGTAGTTTCCGGGCTTGGATTTTCCTGATAACTCCTAAGCCAATCCAAAACTGGTTGGAAAAACTCTGCTGAGTCTTCAGGTAATGATCTTCCGGAAATCTCAAAAATTCCGTTACTTTTATCCAAGATAATCTTTGGAGTATCTTCTGTGCCTTCTAAATTTAAAATATTCATTTTTCCTGAGTTTTTTTTCTTGGAATAGTAGTTTTCAATGAAAAAAATGTATAAACGTCATTTATTGTTTCAAAATCGAAACCGAGTTTTCTGCCCGATTTTCTAGCCATATCAATAAACCCTAATCCCGCGCCTCCTCTTTTCGAAATCTTACCATTTCTGATTTGATCGGTGTAAAGAAGCTTCAACCCATCTTTATCTAGTTTATTAATATTGGTTAGTCGCCTGGTTATATCGGGTACATGCTCGGTAAGCATTGGGTTACCAGAGATAATAATATACTCATCGTTAAATTTACCAATCATAAAAATTGCACTATTTGCGCCATCGTATCCAGCATTCCCCATTTTTTCTGCATGCTTACATATATTTTGAAGGCTTTCTACCATAATGTTGAATACTTTGCGCTTAATGCGGCCATCTTCGTTATAGGTGTCCATATTTCGCTCTGTCATCGATAAAACAGACTTCGTAATTTCTTGATTGAATTCACCTTCGTATACTAAAATAAGATTTTTATCTAGCATAGTTTTATGTAACTCATAGATGTACCTCATAGTAGTTTTAATGGACAAGTAGTTGAGTCTGTTATAGCTTATTGAGTTAGGTGCCTTATTTAGGCTTGAAAATTATAACTTTTTTAATTGATAAACAATGCCGAAAGATGCTATTGGAATTTTATTCCAATCATTAACACATCATCTGTTTGTTTTCTTTGTCCTTTCCAGTTTTCAAACTCTGTGTCTATAATCCCTTTCATTTCTCTCATATTACTATGTTTTTCAGAAGAAATCAACTCTCTGATTTTTCTAGGAGCAAATTTACGATTTTCTGGCCCTCCAAATTGATCTGGCAAACCATCTGAGAACATATAAAGCTCATCGTTACTTTTAATATCAATATAGTGTGTTGTAAAAGAAGTTCTGTTTTTATACTTGCCCCCGCCAATAGGGAATTTATCACCTCTAATCATTTTTAATTCGCCATCTGTTTTGTAGTACAATGGTCTGTTAGCTCCAGCATATTGTATCTCACGAGTTTTAAGGTTTATTTTTGACAGTGATATATCCATGCCATCTCTTGTCTGAGAGTTCGCGGTATCTTGCTTTAAAGTTTTAGTTACCCCTAGATTAAGCGCATCTAATACTTTTCCTACTTCATCAACATTTTGTGAATTTACAATGTCGTTTAATAAGAAATAACCTATTAACGATATTAATGCTCCTGGTACACCATGTCCTGTACAATCTACTACGGAAAAATAAACATTATCTCCTTTCTTTAAGAACCAAGGGAAATCGCCACTAACTACGTCGCGAGGTCTATAGAAAATGAATGAATCTGGAAAGGTATTTTTAATGACTTCATAATTTGGCAGAATAGCACTTTGAATACGCTTGGCATAATTTATACTCTCTGTTATTTTTTTATTGGTAGAACGGATCGCCATTTCAGACTGCTTGCTTTCTGTTATATCATGGGAAACGATTAATACAGATTCTAAATCTTCGCCGACGATTGTAAACTCAGGGATAGCGTTTACTTGCATGATTCTATCACCTAACATAGAAGGGAAATCCATTTCTACTAAAACGTTCGCCTTGCTTTCTTTTACTTTTTCTAAAACCTTAAACCAGTTGTCTACAATTTCAACATTGAGAGGAACTTCTTTTAAATGTTTAGATAAGAAGTGATCTGGTGCTTTACCAGTAAGATTTTTAATTACGGGGTTGATATAGAAGAAAACGCCTTCTGAATTAACTCGCGCAATTAAGTCTGGAGAGTTTTCGGAAAGGGCTTGCATTTGACTTCTCATTCTTTCTTCTCTTTCAGCTCGGCGGCGCTCTGTAATATTTCGAGAGTTAACCACAATACCTCTAATTGCCGAATCTTCAAGCAGGTTGGTACCAGTAGCTTCTAGCCATACTGTTTCATCGTTTTTCTTACGATATTCATATTGGATATTTTGTCTTTTATCTGGGTATTTAATGAGGTTTTCAAAAAATGTTTTGAAAACATTCACAGTATCAGGGTGAACGTTTACTATATCGTTGATACCAATCATCTCGTCTTGAGAGTACCCTAAGATGGGCTCAATAGATGGGCTTACATATCTTACCTTTCCGCTGCTTTCATAAATTGTAATTACCTCCGAAGCATTTTCTAATAATACCTGTAGTCTTTTTTGGCTTCGGTTTACTTCTAATATTTGATCTTCTAGCCTGTTGTTAGTTCTTTTCAGTTCTTCTTGAGTGGCTTCCATTTCTTCGGCATTTTGCCTTAGAATATCTTGTTGTAACTGAAGTTCTTCACTCATTTGTTGCGACTCCTGTAAGAGTCTAAACGTTCTTTCGTTTACTCGAATATTAAAAATAGTTCGGGCTATAATTACACTAATTTCTTCTACAAAAGAAACTTCTGCGGCGCTAAACCTATCAAATCCTGCAAATTCTAATACTCCAAAAACCCTCTCATCAGTAATTAAAGGCACAAATAAAAGGCTAGATGGTTTTTGGTCGCCTAAAATCCCGGAGGTAATGGTTACATAGTTGTCAGGAATCTCGGTTCGTAAAATGGTGTCTTGTTCTATGGCACATTGCCCTACTAATCCTTCTGCAAAATTAAATCGGGCAGATAGGTATTTCTTCTTGTTATAAGCGTAACTCGCTTTCATTTCAAGGTATGACTTTTCTGTGGTGTCATCTTCGTTGAAATTAGTAGCGTAAAAAGCACCTTGAACGGCACCAATTTTTTCAGTTATAAAACTGATAATTTCATCTCCTAAATCTTCAAGGTTATTATGAAGTCTTAAAATTTGTCCGATTTCGGCAACGCCCGAAACAATCCAGTTTCGTTCCTTATCCTTCTTTTCAGCCCCTTGGATGCTATCGCGCATGGTAAGTAGTGCGTTACCGAGCGTATCGTCGTTACTCATGGGTTGGAAACTCGCATCGTAATTGCCTTCTCCTATTTGGTGTGCAAAATGGGCTGTTCTTTTCAGTGCATTTACTAGCTCTTGAACGGCAAGCCCCATTTCCCCAATTTCGTCTTTACTATCTATATTAACATTATCGGGCAAGATGCCTTTTGATACTAGGTTTAATCTGTTTTTAAGTGCTAATACTGGGTTGATGAGGAAGCGAGAAAAAATAGTGGCGATTAAAAGAGATAGAAATACAATGACACCGCCTGATATGAGAAAGGTGTAAAGTAGGCTGTTTAAGCTTTCGTTCACTTCATCTTCATCTATTTTTATTACTAAACCCCAGTCGACAGGTTGTATATGGTTCCAGTAGGCAAGAGTAGATTTGCCTCTATAGTCAATGTCTTGTGCAAAGTCGGGGGGGACAGCCTGAGCTGCTTTTTGCACTGAAATCATATTACTACCAATAATGACCATCTGTGTAAGAATAGTAGCGTCTGTATGTCTTAAAGGACTAATCAGGTTTACTATTCTTCCATTAAGCTTACATAGTATAATTTCTCCTGTTTCGCCTAAACCACTTATTGACTCTATTAAAGGATAAATTTTCTTAGAAAGGTTAAATTCAATGATTATGTAGGCAATATTTTCTCCAGAGGTATTTAAAATAGGCGATACAATATTCATCATTGCTTGGTTTCCTTTCATCTCAAACCGGAAAGGATTATCGTAGAATATATCAAAACCTTGAGATTTTTGCAGTAAACGTTCATACTCACGATAACTATTACCTACAAGGATATTGTTAATCGTTTTATCATTTTTATAGAGAAGTTTCCCTTGTACATCTGTAATAATTATATCAGAGTATCCACTAAGGTATTGGATAGGAGATAAAACACTATCTAGCTTATAATTTAAGATAGAATACAAAGATTCATTCCATTCTAAGAAATTATTTAAAGAGTCGGTAGGAGTAAGGGTTTTAACTAACTCTGTATTCCTAGAAATATATTTAATATCAGTTTCTGTTTGGTTAAAAATAGAACTTATTTGGTTAACTTTTGTATCGCTAATCATGCTAAAGCTATCGGCATACCGCTGACTAACAGAAGCTTTGCTTTGGGTATAAGAAAGATAACTTATAGCAAACACCGAAAGAAATACTACCGCTAGTAGTAGTATAGTTATTTTGGTCCCTATTTTAATGTTAGTAAGCATTCTTGTTCGTTACTGTGTAATGCAAATGTTATTTAGTTAATATAAGAGTAAAAGTTAAACGAGTTTGTCTAAAAGTAAATTTGAAATAGCGTTAAGATAATCTAAGTCGTATTTAGAAAACGCTTTAAAAGAGGCTATTTCAATAACTCCTTTGATATTTGTATTTTCATCGATTAAGGGAGCCACAATTAAGTTAGTTGGGGTTGAATTACCTAAGCCCGAGGTTACCTTCAAATAATTTTCGGGAACATTACTAAAGATAGTGGCTTTCTTCGATTTCCCAACTTGCCCTGCTAAACCTTCACCAAGCTCGAACGAAATTTCTTTACTTTCAGGTATAAAAAATGCATATCCGGCTACTAGTAGAAGCATTTGCGTTTCTTTGTCTATAATTTTATAAACAGTGCCAATACTTCCCTCAAGCTCATTACAAATAATGCTTAAGGCTTTTTCTAAAAATTTTGTATTGTTAGGTTCAACAAGTTGATTAATTTTCGTTGTCGAAGCTTCTAGTTTACTTTTGTATTGAGTCTCTATATTTTGATTATCACTTTCGTGGTCTACTCTTTTAGAAGACTCTCTTTCTACATAAACTATATTTTCTCCTTTACTATTTATATTGCCTGTAGAAAGTGAGAAAATGATAAACAGCACAATTAGCAAATCTGCTCCTAACCATATAAATACCCAAGTAGCTTCATTATTTGCTTTTTCAATTTTAGAATTTTCTGTTATGTCTATTGCATTTAATATTTCTGAAGGTAGGGAAATGACTTCAACGACGGTATAGCTAGTCACTAAAATGAATAGAATAACGAGAACGATACTAAGGTTACGATGCAGTTTCATTAAATCAGTCTTTGTAAATTGAATTTAATTCAAGCATGAATTTAATAATCTCTTCTGTAACTAAACAATAATCAACCTTTGTATAATTTTGAGCGGCTGAAGGCATTGTATTAATCATACTTTCCTCAGGGTCTTGTATTACCGTAGTGCCACCATGATATTTTATTTTAGCCATTCCTAAAGCACCATCTTTGTTGGCTCCTGAAAGTAAAATACCTATCAGTTTATCTCGGTAAGCGTAAGCAGCAGTTTCAAACATTACATCAATTGACGGTCTTGAATTATTGACCAAATCGTCTGTTGTTAAAGAAACAGAATTACCCAACTCTATACCCATATGGTAATTGGCGGGGGCTAAATAAACATTACCTCTTTTAATTGACTCTTTGTCAGCAGGTTCTACAACTGGTTTATTACTTTTAATTGATAATGCTTCTACAAATCCGTGTCGCACGTGTTTTAAACGGTGGAGGCATAGAAATATTGGTAAAGGAAAGCTTTTTGGGATTTTAGATAACAGCTTGGTAACTGGTTGAAAACTGCCAGCAGACCCACCAATTACAATTGCCTTATATTTATTACTCAAATTAAATTTTCCCATTATCAACTATTAGGTTCGTTTCAATAGAATGTGAAACCTTTCCTCTTCTTTAATTAATCCTTTATTTTTTTATAGATTTTTTCTTCGTTATTCACAACGATAAACTTATTGGCAACATCGCACCAAATCAGCGATTCCTTAGAACCTATCGACAAATAACCATAACGAAACAAGCTTTCATGTAGCTTGTATAAAACATCGTTTTGTAATGTTTGGTTAAAGTAAATCATTACATTCCTACAAAGGACTAAATCAAATTTTGAAAACACTGCGCCATTTACCAAGTCGTGTTTCCTGAAAGAGACTTTGTTAATTAATTCGGGGTTCACTATTACAGTACTATTTTGCTCTGTAAAGTATTGTTCTATGGTATACTTCCCTTCAAAACGCTCATAGTTTTTACCATTAAGCTCCATATTTTTAATACTAATAGCTCCTTTCTTAGCCTTTGCAATAATTGCATCGTCAATGTCTGTAGCTACAATATTTACTCTGTCGAGTATATCCATCTCTTTCAATAATATAGCCATCGAAAATACTTCTTCGCCAGAGGAGCATCCTGCATGCCAAATACTTATTTGGTTGTGGTTTAGTAAAATATTGGGTAAGATTTGGTCTCTTAATGCTTTCCAAAAAGTGGGGTCTCTGAACATTTCTGTAACGTTTACAGTAATTTCAGAAACAAACTCATTAAAAAATGTAGGAGTAGTCCTTAGCTTATCAACTAAAGAATCGATTGACTTAAATTTATATAACTCTATTACCCTTTTTACTCTTCGCTTAAAAGACGACATCGCATAATCTGTAAAGTCGTAATCGTATTTGTCTTTGATAAGTTGTGTCAACTTTCTTAAATCAGCAATTTCGATTTCCTCCATGAAGTGGCTATGTTTTTAAATAGAACCTATATAAGCTGTTCTGACCGATACAAACTTAAATTAAACAAAAATATAAGTTAAATGTAATGTAAAATAGGTGTAAACTAACGGAAAGTGATAAATTATTTAATGGGTTTTATGTAATGTTTTAATACAAATAGATTTTTTTGACCTTTAATTCGGCAAATAAAGCATTCTAACTAATTTTCCCACGAGTTACAACCAAGTTAAATTTATAAAGAATACGAATCAGGGGTTATCATCTTCTTTTTTAAGCCCAAAGAATAAATGTTAGTGTTATTCTGAGCTTGCGAAAAATCTAACAATAAGCTAGGTAAACCTTATTGTTCTCTCCCTGCGGTCGAGAAATGGCAAAAAAACATGTTTTTGCTCAGTTTTTTTCGTTGCTATAATCTTTTTAACCCCTGATTTGTGCAAATATTAAAATAACTACTATTGCCGCATACCGATAACTTTTGAAATTCTCTAAAGAGAAATACTACCGATGATTTTACTACCTTTAGTTAAATTCCTTCTTAAAACCTGTAAGAACCCTTAAAATGGTAAAACGATTGATATTTCTCATACTTATTTTGATGATGATTTTCGGGGTTTCTGTATTCAGAAGCATTATTTTTAGAAGCTATTTTCCCGAAGCAACCTCAGAAGAAATAAAGCGAAGCGAAGTATTAGCAATAGCACACCGAGGAGCATCGGGGCATGCGCCCGAAAATACTTTAGCCGCCATTATAAAAGGCGTAAACATGAATGCCGACTTAGTTGAAATAGACGTGCATCTTTCTAAAGATAGAGAAGTAGTGGTTTTTCACGACTTAACCTTAAACAGAACTACCAATGGTTCAGGAAAAATTAGCGAAACCAACTGGAGTGATATTGAAAAATTAGATGCGGGGAGTTGGTTTTCAGAAGACTTTAAAGAAGAAAAAGTGCCTAGACTTATTGATGTTTTAGCATATTTTAAAAAGCAAAATGAAGGGAATGGAAAGAGGGTAAAACTGCTGATTGAAATTAAAAATGCCGAAGGAGGAACATTGTATAAAGGATTAGCACAAAAAACAATAGATTTATTACTACAATACGACGATTTAAAGCAACCTTGGTGCATTATTCAGGCTTTTAATACCGATTATCTAATTGAATCGAAAAATCACCTCAAAAGTACGGGCGTTATCTACGGTCCGCCGCTCCAAAAACTTATTTATACTGATTTTTCACCACTTCCTGCTTATATCGACTTTAAATTTAGATGGGGCTTCACCAATCTTGATAAATCAATCGTAGCTGTTAACCCTAACTATCGTTCGCTTACCAAAGGGAAAGTACAGGCAATACACAACAATGGAAAACAAGTTTACACGTACACAGTAAACGAAGTAGAAGAAATGAAAAAATTGATAGCAATGGGGGTTGATGGAATCATTACAAACTACCCCGAAAGACTAGTAAAACTAAAAAAATAAAGATAAAAACAGGGTTAGGGAGTCAGCTTTTTTAAAGCTATTTTTGCAAAAAAAAAATTTAAAAAAAAGACAAGAATTTAGTCATGCAAAACAGCCCTGAATTAGATGGTAAATATTTAGGAACTATCACCAAAGATTTTTTAGGAGTATCAAACACATTAAAAGATGCAGCGTACCAACTTAGGGTAAGAAAAATTTCTGAATACCCCATTTTTGCAATTTCTAAAACTGAGTTAGAGGTAGGGCAACTACTAATAGGAAAGGAAGATGCTCCTTTAAATTGGAACTATTATTTTTCGTTTGCGGAAGAATTTGTGCAGCGTAAATTAATAGAAGAGGATAAACTAGAAGTATTTCAACAAGCATATAGAAACCCCGAAGAATATTGCTGCTTGTTTGTGGTAGATGAAGCCTTTGTGAACTTTGTATTTATTCCTTACCCCGAAGAGGAAGAGTAACTGCTAACTGCCTAAATTTTCGGAATACCGATTTTTTCTTAAACTCAACTCAAGCACATCAATAAAATGAGTTCATGTACTTGCTAGCGGTTATTGGGCAAAATACTAATTAGAGGCATCGTCATCATTTATTTTCAATTTCCTAGAAGAATTTCTAACAACTAATTTTGGGGTTAAAACCTCTGTTCTTGGAGCAGGTCTTTTGCCCTCAGGAGCTTGAATTTCATTAAAAAGCAACTCAGCCGCTCGCTGCCCAATTCTAAAACCCGACTGCGAAATACTACTTAAAGAAGGCTCTGTAAAAGCAGCTAGTTGCCAATCGCTAAACCCAATAATGGCAATATCTTCAGGAATTTTTAATCCTGCTCTTTGCACTGCTTTCATAGCACCGATAGCGGTTATGTCATTACTAGCAAAAATGGCATCTGGTAATTCTGCAAATTTTAGTAAATTTTCTCGAGTAGGAATAATCCCATCTTCTATAGTAGCCCCTTGGCAAGGGACAATCAACTCCTCGATAATAGGCAGGTTGTACTTCTGCAAAGCGGCTTTATAACCTAATGCTCTTTGCTGGCTTATCAATAGGTTAGGAGGGCCCAATAAATGAGCAATTCTTTTGCAACCTTGCTCAATAAGATGTTCTGTGGCAATAAACCCCCCTTTAAAGTCATCTATTAGCACTTTGCTTACTTCTAAATTTTCGCTAGCTCTATCGTAAAACACAATAGGAACTCCTTTCTGATACAAACTTTCTAAGTGATGAATATTATCGGTATTGCTAGCAACGGAAACTAAAAGTCCATCGACTCTACTAGAATATAATGCCTGTGTATTGGTTTTTTCCCTTTCGTTCGATTCGTTCGATTGGGTAATTATTACATTATACCCCATACTATGAGCAATATCTTCTACACCACTTATTACTGTTGAAAAGAAATAGTGAACAAGTTCAGGAACTATAATTCCTATGGTATTAGAGCGTTTTTGTCTCAGATTTAAGGCAAGTGTATTAGGCTGATAATCTAGTGCATTAGCTAAATCTTGAACCGCTTTTTTAGTTTTATCGCTTATATCAGGATGGTCTTTCAATGCTCTTGAAACGGTAGACTTTGAAAACCCCAATTTATCTGCAATATCTTGAATTGTAACAGGTTCCATTAAATTTAAATCTTGTAATGTGTTTTGTTAAAATCAACTCTTAAAAATAAGAACATCTATGTTGATTCTATAAAATTGATTTTATGTAATAAACGCTGCTAATTAAGGATAGTTTTTATCACAAACATTTACTACAAACGCAATGTTTATATAATTGTATGAAAAAAAAAGTAGAAAAGGCAATTATAAATATGAGAAAAAATCCTTGGGAGAAAACTCATAAAAACACTAAATGTCCTCTCATGTGTTGGGACGTAACTTCAATGGTTGCAAAGACCAACGAAGCGGGAAGCGCAAAAAGTAAGAAAGGATGATTTTTCTTCTTACTGCCTTATATTAGGTATATACTTTACTTCGTGAACCCATGCTAAGCTGCTTAGGTATTGTAAGGTAACTTCTCGAATCCCCGAATCCATTTCTATAAACTGACAGGCAATATCATTTTTCCCTTTGCGCGATACTGTCATATCGGCAATATTGCAGTCGTCTTGTGCCAAGATACTAGCGATAAACGAAATACTTCCTCTTCTATCTTCTGCTTTTACAATTAAAGTATGGTTCTCAGCACTGAAATTAGCATTAAAACCATCTAACTCTTTAATTTGTATTATCCCGCCACCTTTACTTACACCAACTAGTTCTAGCTGTTCGTCTTCTGTTCTTACCTTTAATTTCACCGTATTCGGATGATGGATAGAAGCATTGCCTATCGGACGAAACTGGTAAACCATTTCTTTCTCATTGGCTATATCAATTGCATTTTTAATGCGTTCATCGTCGGGGTTAAAACCCATGAGACCGCCCAAAATAGCCCTATCGCTTCCGTGACCTTCATAAGTTCTAGCAAAAGAGTTATAAAAAGTGATTTCAGCCTCTTTAGGAGCTTTCCCCAATAGCTTGAAAGCTACCCTGCCAATACGTACAACTCCTGCTGTATGTGAGCTAGAAGGGCCAATCATTACGGGGCCAATCATATCGAAAATACTACTTTTCTTTGCCATCTGTAAATGTAAGTTTATGGTAAGGTTTTAACGCTTAAAGGTAAGATAAAAACTGATTCTAATTCTGCTGCTAATAAAGACGATCACAATCAACACGCTGAATGTGTTTAACAATATTTCGCATCGGGTTTTACGTCTAAATTGCTATTTTAGCCACCTTTATTCTAAAAGTGTAAAAGATTATTAAAACAAGTTCCTGTGCAAAACTCAATGCTGATTAAAGACAATTTTGCCTAGTAAAGTAAAAGCGAAGGTCTTTAAGCACACAATTTCTTGAGAGAAACAATTATGAAAAATTTTAAAATAATTAATAATTCAATCGGGTGGGCAGTATTTGGAATTGCCACTGTTGTGTATTGGATTACAATGGAAGATACCGCTAGTTTTTGGGACTGTGGAGAGTTTATCGCAGTTTCCTATAAATTAATGGTGCCTCATCCCCCAGGTGCTCCGTTTTTCCTTTTAATGGGCAGGATGTTTTCTTTTTTTGCCTTGGGCGATGTTGAAAATGTGAGTTATGCCATCAACCTGATTTCAGTGTTTTCTAGTGGTTTTACCATCTTGTTCTTGTTTTGGACTATCGTTCTTCTAGCAATGAAATTTGTGAAAGCTGAGGAGGGAGAATATGGTGCAGGGCAAATTGTTTCGTTAATGTCGGCGGGAGTAATCGGTTCATTAGCCTATACTTTTTCAGATTCATTTTGGTTCTCTGCGGTTGAAGCCGAAGTATATGCGATGTCTTCCTTTTTCACTGCTTTTGTTTTTTGGGCAATCCTTAAATGGGAATATATCGAAGACGAAAGCATGTCTAATAAATGGATTATCCTTATTACCTACATGATGGGACTTTCAATAGGAGTACACTTACTTAACTTAGTTACCATTCCGGCTTTAGGGCTTATCTATTACTTTAAAAAATATCCTAAAGTCTCTAAACAAGGTCTATTAGCCACTTTAGCTGTAAGTGGAGGAATTATTTTGATAGTGATGTATGCCATCATTCCAGGAATTCCGTCGATAGCAGGAAGCTTTGAGGTAGTTTTTGTTAATAGCTTTGGTTTACCTTTTGGCTCTGGAATTATATTTTTCGGAATCCTATTCATAGGAGCGTTAGTATATGGCATTATGTATTCGCAAAAGCATGGCAAAATTATCTTAAATACTGTTTTGTTAGGCTTTACCTTTATTTTGATTGGTTACGCTTCGTATGGTCTAGTAGTCGTTCGCTCTAATTTCGATCCCCCAATCGACGAAAATAACCCTGAAAATGTTGTCAGTTTTGTTTCTTACCTAAAGCGTGAGCAGTACGGAAACCGCCCTCTTATTTATGGAAACGTTTTTACTGCCGATAGAACAGGTGTTGAACGAGGAGAAGGAATTTATCGAAAGCGAGGCGATAAATACGAGGTGTTTGATTATAAAACTACGGCAAAGTACAACGATAACATGATTTTGCCACGTATCTACAGCCAGCAACCCGGGCACCCGGAGCTTTACCGAGAATGGATAGGACTCAACGAAGGTGAAAAACCAACTTTTCGTGATAATATATCATACATGATGCGCTACCAGTTCGGACACATGTATTTCCGATATTTCCTCTGGAACTTCGCCGGCAGAGAAAGCGACGATAAAGAAGCTACTTGGCTTACTCCTTTCGATACCGACGAAAACTTGCCAGAATCTATTGCCAATAATAAAGGGCGAAGCAACTTCTACATGCTTCCATTAATATTAGGGTTGTTAGGGGCATTTTTCCATCTAAAGAAAGACACACCAATTTTCTGGACAGTAATGCTGCTGTTTTTCTTAACGGGCTTAGGCTTGGTCCTCTACCTCAATTCACCACCCACAGAACCCCGCGAACGAGATTACATTTATGTAGGATCCTTTTATGCTTTCTGTATATGGATAGGTTTTGGGGCACTTGCCATCGGCGAGGCACTTGAAAAAGTACTCAAAAATAAAGTGACAGCAAGCGTTATAGCAGGGGCTATTTGTTTAGCAGTTCCCGGCGTAATGGCAGCAAACGGTTGGGATAATCACGACCGTTCTAACCGCTACCACTCTGTTGATCAAGCAAAAAATACCTTAAGTAGCTGTGCTCCGAACGCCATTTTATTCACGGGAGGAGATAACGACACTTTCCCACTTTGGTATGTACAAGACGTTGAAGGTTTCAGAACTGATGTAAGGGTAATCGTTTTAAGTTACTTTAGCACCGACTGGTACATTAACCAAATGCGCCGTAAGGTGTACGAGTCTGAACCAATCCCGATGACAATCACCACCGAAAATTATTTACAGGGGAAAAACGACTATGTGCCACTCGTTGAAAGTACAGAGCGCCCTTTGAATGCCAAAACGTATATCAAATTGGTAAATGAAGATAATCCTCAGATATTAGTTCCGCTTCAAGGAGGCGATTATACGGCAAAGCTACCATCAAAAAGCTTCTATTTAGATATAGATAAAAGCAAGGTTTTACAGATGGATAATTTCGTTCCGAAAGCCAAGAAAGAGAGAGTTCAAGAAAGAATGATATGGCAACTTCGTCCGGGAGCAAGCCATGTATTTAAAAACGAACTCGCATTGCTCGATTTAATTGTTTCTAATGAGTGGGAGCGTCCTATCTACTTTAACAACACTTCGGCAAATACCTTAAACATGGATTTGCGAGATTACCTTCAGTTAGAAGGGCTCGCTTTCCGATTAATGCCCATTAAATCTGAAAATACTTCTGACGTAGGCGAGGTAAATACTGAGGTAATGCTTAAAAACATAGAGAAATTTGCCTTCAGAGGATTAGACGACCCCGATGCTTACCACGACGAAGAATACAGAAAATTTGGCTCTAATACCAGAAACTCTTTTTACCGACTTGCCGAAGCCCTATTTCTTGAAGGAAAAGCAGAAGAAGCAGAAAAAGTATTAGACAATGCGCTTAAAAATATCCCTGATTATTCTATCCCTTATACCTTCTTCACAGCACGTTATGCAGAACTGTACCATAAAATGGGTAAGCACGAGAAAGCAAACGGAATTGTAGAAATACTCAGTAGAAGAGCAACTCAAAATATTGAGTATATGATAGAAACAGGCTATCAGAATAATGATTTAAGACAGACAAGTCTGATTACTATGCAACAAATGATGCTTATTTACAGAAGACTTGAGCGAGTGGCAAGCGTTAGAATAGATAGATTTGAAAACGAACTTTTACTGACCGAAGAACCCGGTGAATTAGAAATTAAAATTGAAAAGGCAAAAGCCGACCAAGAGCTTTTCTTAGAAAAAGCTGAGGAGTTCAATGCACAATTCTCGACCCTGCTCGATAGATTAGAAGGTTCATTAAGATAAAAGACCAAATAATCTTCAACAAAAGCTGCTTCTGAAAAGAAGCAGCTTTTTTTATGTCAAATATTAATTCATTTTCTGAAATGCGCACAAAACCATTAAAAATAATTGCCATTTTTATGTACTCATGCAACCCTTTATAAAAGCAGTACTCTATTATAAATACATGAAAGCAATGATACAAGACAATATAGTTCGGCTATGTATTGAAGGAGATGAACAAGCGCAATACAGGTTTTACCAGCAATACGCCAAAGCAATGTTTAACATTTGCATTAGGATGTTAAATGATTTTGATTTGGCAGAAGATGCCCTCCAAGACGCTTTTATAAGTGCTTTTAAAAACTTGCCTACTTTTAAAGGAGATGCGCCAGTAGGGGCGTGGTTAAAGCGAATTGTGGTAAATACTTGCCTTAATTACCTTAAAAAAAGAAGTATTGAAATTGTGAATGTAGAAAATATAGGCAAAATACCAGTTTACGAAGAGGAACCAACAGACTACACCGAAATTGATTTTGAAATTGAAAAAGTAAAACAGGGAATCCGGCAACTTCCTAGCGGATTTAGGGTGGTTTTAAGCCTGTATTTAATAGAAGGCTACGACCATAAAGAAATCGCAGAGATTTTAAATATTTCAGAATCTACCTCGAAATCGCAATATAATAGGGCTAAAAAAAAATTGAGAGATATTTTAAAAAAGTAGAAAGATGGATGAGCTAGAAAAATATATAAGAAATAATAAAGAGAAATTAAATACAGATTCCCCAAGTGAAAATCTATTTAATAAAATCAATCAGAAATTAAAGGCTGAAGATGATTTAGAAATCTTTATTAAGAAAAATAAGGAGGCATTAGATACTCATATTCCTAGCGAAAAAAATTGGGATAAAATCAAAAATAAAATCAATTTGAAAAAGACAGAACAGCCACCTCAAAAAGCGAAAGTAGTTTCTCTGAATTTTGTGTGGAAAATGGCAGCTTCTTTTTTAATTATCCTTTGTGCATCGGTGTATTTAGTGTGGAATTTAGCATCTTCTTACAATGAAAAAACAGAAAGTACCCGGCTAACACTCGAAGAAATTTCTCCGGAATTAGCACAGGCAGAAATGTATTATAGCCAAGTAATTAAAGAACACATTACCTTATTAAATGCCTATACAACGGTCGATTCCCAAATAAAAGAAGAATTTAAAAAAGACATTGCCGAACTAGATAAAGCCTATACCTTACTAGGAAACGATTTAATGGAGAATGCTGATAATGAAATTATTGTATCGGAAATGATTCAGAACCTTCAAATAAGAGTGGAGTTGCTTTCGCAACAAATAATGATTCTTGAAAATATTAAACAACAAAAAAATGAAAACGCAAATGCACACAACCTCTAATTTTATATTTAAAAAACACCTGCAATTTGTGGCATTATCTATTTTATTAATTGCAGCGCCGATAGTTGTTTCGGCACAAAAAAGAAGTGCTACCAAGGATAGGGTTTACAAAGAATATACGGTAAATAATAAAAACGAAATTTTAAATATTTCTAATAAATACGGCAATGTTGATGTTGAAACGTGGGAGCAAAATAAAGTTACCGTTGAAGTAGAAATAGAGGCTTGGGGCAGAAATCAAAAGCAAGCCGATGAGTTATCATCACAGATAACTATAGAAGATAAAAGAGCAAATAATGAGATTAATTTCAGAACTACGGTAAACTCTAAAAGTGTGAGTATGAATTCAAATTCAGGCTTTAAGATCAATTACCGGGTGAAAATGCCGAAAGTAAATCCGCTGCGTTTGGTAAATAAATACGGCAGCACTTATGTGGGCGATTTAGAAAATGATGTTGAAATAGATGTGGCTTATGGCACACTTAGAACGGGGAAGCTAACAGGTAAAAAAATTGAGCTAGAGGTAAGCTATGCCTCTTCGGTAGATATTGAAGAGGTTGGGGATGCCTACCTCGATTTAGCCTACCCCGGTAATGTGGAAATTGACAAAGCGGGAAGGATAGAAATTGATGCCAAATATGGCAAACTAAGAATAGGAGAGGCAATTTCGGTACAAGGAAGCAGTGCCTACCTCTCTGTAACAGTAGATAAATTAGAAGAAGAATTAGATATTAGAAACAAGTTTGCCGCAAGCGAAATTGGGCTGTTAGGGTCGCATTTTAAACTCGTAAATGTCAATGCTACTCACGGTTCTTTTTCAATGGGAATTGACGAGAACACGCCCCCGTTTAATTTTGTAATTAAAACCAGTTTTGGTTCTTTTAAAGGCGACTCCAATAAAATAGAAATCATCAAAGAAAAATCTTCTTATACCTCTGCCGATTACGAGGGGAATTATAAAGGCGGAGGAACAGCAAAAGTCTATGTAGAAACTTCGCACGGAAGTGTAAGATTTAGATAGCGGCTCAACCACCTCGGCAGCCCTTTCAATGCTACCGATAGCAGGAACGTTGGCAATAGTTTTGTACTTTATCACAATAAATTCCCTAATTTTGCCGTACAACAATCCCCACTTTTTAGAAAAAATGCGAACCCATGGCGAAGAAAATAAATAGCGTTTCAATCCTATGTTTATTGATATTATCAGTTTCGTTTTCTTGTACTCAGCGCAAAGAAAAAGAGGCAGAAGCGAACGATATAAGCACGCAGTCGTTCGATTGGCAGGGGCACCGAGGGGCGAGGGGATTGCTGCCCGAAAATACAATTCCCGCCTTTATAAAAGCCCTCGATTTAAGAATGAATACCCTAGAGTTAGACGTGGTGATTACAAAAGATAAGAAAGTAGTCCTTTCCCACGAACCCATGCTTTCCCCCGAAATTTGCTTGGATTCTTTAGGCAACGAGATTGAAAAAGGAACGGTGTGGAAACTCTACGAAATGAATTATGCCACAATTGCAAAGTGCGATTGTGGGTCAAAACCCAATAGCCGTTTCCCTCAGCAAGAAAAAATAAAGGTAGCAAAACCACTTTTGGTTGCGGTCATCGATTCGGTAGAGCGATACGCCGAGCAGAATAGCTTGCCAAAGCCCTTTTATAATATCGAAACAAAATCAACGCCCGAGGGAGATAGCGTATCCCATCCTACACCAACAGAATTTGTAGATTTATTGGTAGCAGTATTAGAGGAAAAGGCAATAACCGAAAGAACATTCATACAATCGTTCGATGTACGTACACTGCAAGTTGCCAAGCAAAACTACCCTGCTTTAAAATTGGTTTTGCTTGTGGATAATGAAGACACCGCCGAGGAAAATTTGCAACGATTGGGTTTTACGCCAGAGGTTTACAGTCCGTATTATGCATTGGTTAATAAAAAACTGGTGGAATTTATCCACGCCCAAGGGATGCAGCTAATCCCTTGGACGGTGAATACTCCTGAAGAA
>CAZFQW010000008.1:0-20164 GCA_964521225.1 uncultured Roseobacteraceae bacterium | reverse complement strand
TTGGGTAATCATCACTAGGGCAATAATTAAAAGAATAACACTCCCAATATACCCCATTGAAAAGCCTTTGGCACTTACTTTATCGGCTTTGTCGGGCGTAACTACTTCGGGCAGAAAGCCATTGTAGAAAACAAGTGCCCCTGCATAACCAATGCTTGCCAATATGGCACAAATAAGCCCATATTCGATATTTTCACCTGTGAAAAAGAATAAGCCTACACATGCCAACGAACCCAAAGTTGTAAAAAACTGCATGAAGCGCTTTTTCTTTCCGCTGTAATCGGCAATGCCCGAAAGGACGGGGGAAAGGAAAACAATCACTAAAAATGAAAAAGAAATAGCATAGGTATAAACAACCGTATTTTTCACCTCCCAGCCAAAAAAATTAACAATATCTCCGCCAAAAGCTTCTTTGGTAGCTGCTGAATAGTAAATGGGAAAAATGGCGGTGGTTACAATGAGATTATACACAGAGTTGGCCCAATCGTAAGAACACCAAGCGTTAATAATTTTTTTGTTGTTGAGCGGCATTGCTGCCAAGGTTTCAGGAGAAGTTTGCATGAGTTGTCGTCAATTATTTGTTTTTCAATTTCGCTTGCTTTGCTTTACAAAAAAAATTCATTCTATTAATTTTTAGATAAATATACCTGTGATTACCGACTTAACTTTCCCCTACCTACTTAAAGAACCGAAAACGGCGAACCCTAAAAAGCAATTTTTGTTACTACTACATGGCTTCGGGAGCAACGAACAAGACCTTTTTAGTTTTGCCGATTCACTTCCGCCTCACATTTATGTAGCAAGTGCTCGTGCGCCAATCCATCTTTTTCCTGGAGGGTTCGCTTGGTACAACATAGATTTTACCCGAGGGGTAAAGTTTACCGACTCGGCGCAAGCGAACGATTCTTTAAAAGGGATTAGCCAATTTATAGAAGAGTTAAAGGGCAAATACCAAGTTGAAACAGAAAATTTCTACCTTGGAGGGTTTAGCCAAGGGGCGATAATGAGCTACGGAATCGCCACAAACCACCCCACTCAAATTAATGGGGTCATTGCGATGAGTGGCTATGTTTTAAAAGATATTTTGCCCGATAAAGTGGATAGAGAACAAGTTAAAAAGCTCAAAATATTTACGACGCATGGGCTAGTAGATGAGGTTATTCCCGTAAAAATGGGGCAGATGGGCAGAGATTATATGCAAGGTTTGGGGGCAGATATCCAATACAAAGAATACCCTATTGGCCACGGCGTTTCCCCCGAAGCACTGCACAATATTGTTCGTTGGTTCAGGGGCGTTTTGGAGGGGTAAAAGTAGGGCAAACAAAAAGGAATGATGTCTGATTTAAAGAGACCTATCGAAGTAAGACTATTACCTGAAGCAGAAGAGTATTTCTTATCTCAAAATGATAGAATACAAAATAAATTTTTAAAGATATTTGAGAAAGTTGAACTTGGATATAGAGGCGATTGGTTTGAAAAACTAAAAGGTAGTGATGGGATTTTTGAGTTTAGATATAGAGATAATCAAAAATTCTACAGATTTTTTGCGTTTTGGGACTCAAGTGAGAAAGAAACTTTAATTTTAGGAACTCATGGTTTCGATAAAAAAAGTAATGAAGCACCCCAACAGGAAATTAAAAAAGCAGAGAAGGTCAAAAGACAATATTTTGAATTAAAAACCAAGAATAAATGAAATCTATCAGTCTTAAGGAACTAAAAGAAAAAACATTAGGAGAAAGAGGGACGCCCAAACGCGATCAATACGAACATGAACTTCAATTAGAATTGCTCGAAGAACAAATTAAATCTTCAAGAGGTACTGTCAAAATAACCCAAGAACAGTTACTCACGGAAATTTCTAAACTCGAAAACAAATAATCTATCAAAGGCGATTCCAAATATTATTGACAGGTAGCTGTGTTAGATGGCATTCTTCATTGGCAAGTGTCATAACAACTCCCTAATCTCCAATAAGCTTTTCACTTCTGCCATAACAGGTTGGCTGTGTTCTTTTTCCTCGGGGTTGAAAAAGATGCAGGACATACCAATATTGATTGCTCCTGCCACGTCGGTGGTGAGGCTGTCGCCAATCATCACGGTGTTTTCTAACGTGGCTTTTGCCTGCTGCAATGCATACTCAAAAATTTGCGGCGAAGGTTTCTTATGCCCCGTGCTTTCCGAAGTTACTACTACGTCGAAGTAGTGGTCAAGCCCTGCGCTTTTTAGCTTAATGGCTTGCACATCGTCGAAACCATTGGTAAGGATATGCATCTGATAATGAGGACGAAGGTGGTCTAAAATAGCATGGGCATGTTCAATAGTATGTGGTTTCTGAGGGCACCGAAACAGGTATTCGTTCCCTAATTCTGCTGCCTTTTGAAGGGGAAACTGAATATCTAGGTTTTTGAAAATTAGTGGAAACCTTTCTACCCTAATTTCATCTTTCGTGATTTTACTAACATCGTACAACGACCACATATAATAGTTAACTTTGTAGAATTCGCCTAAGAACTGCTCGAAAGTCAAATCATTATAATGCTGAATTTGGTATTCGTTGAACAGCTCGTGGAGAGTTTCTTGGGCACTGCGCTCAAAATCCCAAAGGGTATGATCTAAATCGAAGAAGATGTGTTGGAAAGGTTTCATATCGGGGTTGAAAGGTGAAAGGAATAAGGAGCGACGAAGATAAAAGAAAACCTTTCAGTAAAAATGTTTATTCTGAATGACTTTTTCTTTTAACCTTATTTACCAACTGCCTTAATTTTTTAAAATATCTCTAATGATTTTGATGTGATGGTGCGTATGTATTGCCAAAAAATAGAGCCCTTCCTTGTAGGTTAAATGCCCAAAGTATGGGTGGTCGAAAAATGCGCCTTTCGGCGTTGTTTCTCTTAAGGTATCTAATTTTTTGCGTGTTTTTTCTAGTAATTCTCTCAGGTCGTTCTCGGTAGTTTCTTCCGGCGGAATTGTTCCTTTAGGCGCTTTCGCTTTACCCCTTGGGAAGCGCTGTGTTAGTTTTACGTACTGCCATTGCCAACTAAACTTTGGGCGATACTCGGTAGGCTCTGCTGTAGCTAATAAACTGCACACACCGTTTACCACGCGAAGCGAATGCCCTATGTGCCATGCTACATTGGCTTTTGATACTTTAGGATTTAAAACCTCGTGTTTGGGAGTAAAAGAGGCTAATTCGGTTAGTTTTTGTTCAATTTCCATTAGTGTTTTTTTAATAGATATGTTCAAAGTAAAAGATTTACTTGGATTTATCTTGTTTAAATTGGCTATAAATAAACGATTAAGAAAAAACCTATACCTCTTTTCAGCGGCATAGGTTTTAAGAACATTAATTAAAAATAATCTTTGTTTTTATTTTTCTCCTTCGTTAAATAACGCATCTTGAATTGGTCCTAGGTTATCGTCGGTTTTGTTCGATACAGCCATAAACCCAATGCCTGTTGCCGGATTATAGAAGAACTGCGAGCTTACTCCTTGCTCTCCTCCATTATGCCCAAAAATTTCGGCATTATTCCCGTCTTGATCGTAAAACCATTTAAGACCATAAGTAGTACCACTAGTGTTGGTAAATTGGGTAGTCTTCTGTTTCAATAACTCAACAGTCGAACTTTTCAAGATTTGCACACCGTTCACAGTCCCATTTTGCATGAGCATCAACATAATTTTACTCATATCTTCTAAACTACTTCTCAGCCCTCCATTGGGGTAATCTACAAAGGTATAATGACCAATTGCAGTCCCGCTTTCGTTGTATGGCATTGTTAGTTTGCTATTATCAAAATCATTTAATCTCCACGAAGTATTTGACATTTCCAACGGTTCAAAAAGAGCCTTTTTTGAATAAGAGGCAAAGTCTTCACCCGCAATACGCTCTGCCAAATAGCCACATAATGCCGAACCAATATTCGAATAGGTTGTCCCTTCGCCTGGTTTATAAGAGAAATAGGAAGACTGTCCTCCCGCATTGAAATGTTTCCCCGAAGCATCTAACAAATCTCTCATCAATGTGCCTAGCTGAGTTTCTACGTTGCTTGGGTCGAAGTCAGTACCATCAAATTTATACACAACATCTCCTAGTTCGTTATAGGTAGCATCGCTAATTGAAGAGGCATGCGCCATCAACATTCTGAATGTAATAGGCGTATCCGGATGGTTTGGATTTCTTACACTAAATGGAAGGTAAGTGTTGATATCCTCATCTAATTGGAACTTTCCTTCATCGAAAAGCTTCATGAGTATTAGTCCTGTAATTCCTTTAGATACCGAGGCTAATAAGAAAGGGGTTTGCGCTGTTATATCTGTATTGGTTTCTTTATTTGCTTTACCAAAGCCTTTCTGATAAATCACTTGATTATTTGTTATGATAAACACTCCTAATCCCGTTCTCCCACTAGAAGCCATATTGCTTAGAATTTCATTTTCAAGCTCGGTAAAATCTCTGGCGACTACCGCCGCATTTACCGTAATAAACGCCGTTTTCGTTTCGGTGTCTTCTGAACCATCTTTCGAGGCTTTCAGGGTTACGGCATAAGTACCTGCGATGGCATACGTAACGCTTGGGTTTTGCGCCGTAGAAGTGGCAGGTGTGCCGCCTGCAAACGTCCACTCCCAAGCGGTTGGGCTGCCTGTAGAAGTATCGGTAAATTGTACAGATTCTCCTGCGGTAATTGTGGTTTTATCGGCAGTGAATTGGGCGGCTACCGCCACGGGAGTTGGCGTTGGTGTGGGCGTTGGAGCAGGCGAGTCTCCCCCATCATCACTGCATGAATAGGCCACTCCTATTACAAGCAAAGCGGTAATGATGTACTGTAAATTCTTTTTAAAATACTTCATTCCAAATACATAAAAATTAAATTTCGCCTATTCTATTATAGCTTTTCGGCATACGCTACTGCTAGTTATGTCGTAAAAAACAATTTCAGTAAGGTTAATATAAATAACACTCTTTTTAACGAAGATAGCTTGCTACACAGGAACTTAAAATCTCTATTTAAAATATTGATGTAATCTAACTCTATGAATTTGGTATGTGTCCAAAGTGTCAGTAGAGTATCTATGGAATAAACACAAGCAACACGAGTGTTTATATAACGGCTGATGGTAATCCACAGCACTATTCTCTATTAAATTGCGAGAAAGGTTGTTTTTCTAGCCATTTTACAATGCCTCTCGGTGTGGGTAAAATATAAGAGCCGACACTTATCGCTTCCCCATTAGGGAAAAAATTAATACCCGATAAAGTTTCTTGTTGTTTTGCTAGCCTTTGTCTGAAAATCAGCTGAGACGAATTTAAATCCCAAAATAAAAGCTCAAATCCTAGATTTTGCCAAGCTTCTCCTTCTTCGCTTACCAGTAAGTACCGTTCATCTTCTGAAAAGTTAATATTGATTTTTTCGCTAAAAGCCGACGAAAACTGATTGGGTAAAGTGTTTTTCCAAGTCTTGCTCCCCATTACCTCGCCCACTATCGTTTCGTTTTGCCCTGCTACTGCAATGAGTTTCCCCGACTTCGAAAATTTGAAATTAACCACTTTATAAAATGGCAATCGTATTTCACGAATCAGCTCTAGTTCAAAGGGTTGCGAGTTGCGGCCATCAGATAATATTTGTTCTGCATTACTTAGTTTTTGCATAATCTCCGAACTTTTTAACTGCTTAATACTTTCTTTAACTCTACTGTCTAAAGGTTTGGTCCACATTCTTATTACCGATTCTTCTGGGTGAAGCGTTGCTGCGATGGTCCCAAAAGGATGCATAACAAAATGCTCAACAGGGCTGATACTATCCGCAGAATTAAATAATATAGAACCATCAGCGGGATTCCTCCCGATTAACTTACCCGCTTCAATTGCTAATAATAATTCCTCTTTCGGTGAAAATGCTGGCTTACTGCTGTTCTCTAAGGTAATTTTTTTCGAGATTTCGCCCTTGGTACCTAAGTGCCAGATGTTGGTAATAGAGCCCGTGTTTACTGCCACAAAGCTCAAATTATCAGTAAAAGTGATATTACTTTTACCTAACTGAAATTCAGTTGCTAGCATGCTGTGCTTATTGCCCTTTTTATCCCAAAAATGTAAGTATCCCTCTTCCGTTGCTGTTACTAGTGTTTCTCGTTTTGCAGACTGATAAAGCCATGGTTGTAGCGATGTATTGTGAATAAATGCTTGGCTCTCCAAGTCCGAATCTTGGGGAATAATGAGTAGTGTATCTCCTTGAATTTTATAGCCTTCGTTGCCAGTGGATGAAAAGCCTTCGCAAATTTCCCCTTTAAAATCTTGCGAAGTTTGGAAATTAACAGGCCAAAGTCTAATCAAGGCTTTCCTTATATCCTCTAAATTTCCTACAATAAAACTATCGTCGGCAGTAAATGAAATATTATTGACCGCATAAGGCAAATACACTACTCTTTGATATTGGTTAAGAAGATACTGATAAACCACTGTAAACTCTTGGTAGCTTACCACCAATAAATCACCCGATTTAGAAAATTGAATATTTTGGATAGTGTTATCTAAAGCCCTTAATCGATACGGTTTTTCCGTTCCTTTCGTGTCAATTATCCACACCTCTCTTCCGCTATTAATTGCCACAGCTTCGCCATTTGGAGAGGCTATTGGTGTTTCTCTAAAGTTGCTGTTGGTTGGTAAAGCGAACCGCTTGGTAACTCTTTCGTTGCGGGTGTCCCACAAGAACCCCTGCCCATCGGTAAAAAACGACATCACTAAGGTTGATTTGGGAATAAATAGATTTTGTGCTGAGGCATTATCTCCTCTTAATTTCGCCTCCGTTCTCGATTTTCCACTCGAATTTCTTACAACTGCCTTCCCCCTGTAATCTACGCTAAGGTATTGTTTGCCTGTTTCGTTAAATTTCAGAGAAATCAAATTACCTCCAAGCGTTTCAATTTCATTACCATTGGCAGCATCAAGCAGTTTGCCTTCTTGGTTGTACCTAGCCAATATCCTTGTTCCATCTTCAGAGATATGTGCTTCAAAAAGGGTTTCCCTATCCGAAAAAACTGTTTGCCCTAAGCCTTTAGATTCTTTAAATAAATTAGCCAGTTCTGCACGAATGCGTTGAAGAGAAGCTTCTGCTTTTTGCTTTCTGTCTTTCAAAAATTCTTCTTGCGAACCTTGTTCTAACTGAGCGGCTGATTTCCGACGAGATGATTTATTAACCACCTGCTGTTGTACATACATTTGCGTTTGTTCGGGGAAGGAATCGCTTCGAGCCTCATTCTTTCTCTTTATTTCGAGTGCTATTTTTTCGATGGTTTCTATCAACTCTTTTTCTTGCTCTCGGAGTTGCCTTTGCTGGATACTTACCTGCTGTAATTCTTTCATAGACTTTTCTTCGCTCTTTTTCCTCCCTATTTTGTTGGTAACTCTCGAGATTTCTCCTGTTTTTAAATCGAAAAGCTGAATATCTCCTTCCTGCGAGTACGTCATTAGCTCAGTGTTCTGCTTATATAATTCAAACTGAAGAATACTCGTCGTATCTGCTAGGGGAACAATATTTAGGCTATCAGCACCATAATGAATTGCATACGGCTTAGGCTTCGTAATCAACAACGTTTTTTGCTTCGCCAAAAAGAAGGCTTCGGTTTGGGTAGGAATGGGCAATCGCTGATTTAGTACCCAAGGTTCTTCTGCTGCCCCTCCTCGCGAATAGATTAAGATACTGTCGGGGGCTTGCTCTCTTTCAGAAATAATAAGGACTGCTAAGGAACTGTCAGCTTCGTTGTAGGCAAAATGCTCCACTTTGTTTTCTTCGGTCAACTGCCATTTATAAAACGGGTGCCTTGCCGAAAAAGGAATATAGTAGGCTTCGGAAATAGCCTGTAAAATTATTGGCGAAGGGTCATCGGCTTTGCTATAAGCTTCAGCCGCCATATTTAAGGCTTGGTTGGGGTCTCTTTCTAATATTTTTTTTGATTGAAATGCAAGGTTTGTCGCAAGCACTTTATCGGAGTTTTCTCTAGCATCGGCAGCATTTTTATTCGCCAATACAATAAAGTAAATAGAAACTACCAGCAATACTACTGCTGCCGAAAGAGCAAAGTTTCCTTTTCGCAATCGTTGTTTTAGCTGGAGCTGAATGAGCCGCTCGCGCTCAGCAGTTTCCTCCACCTCTAATTTACTGTGGTTAATATACTCTATCTGAACATCGGTAGGATACGGCTGTTTTTTTGGTTTTTTGGTTTTTAATTCCTCAATGTGCTCAACATCATTTGTTTTATAAGCTTCCTTTAGCCAATTTTCTGCATTTTGGCAAGCGGTTGCGTTCAGTAAAAAATCTTTACTTTTTGCTTGGTTTTGCCATTCGGAAGCTCTTTGCTGCCACAATGTATGTGCATGCGCATACTCCCTATCAATTTCTAGGGTTTGGATAAGTTCGCTAAAAATTTTATCGAACGGCTTATTCTTAAAATCTAGCCATTGTATAGCCGCTAATTGTGCTGGCATTTCACTTAGTTCGGTATCCCTCCAAAGCACTGTGATAAATCGCTTGTTGAGGTTGGCTGCATACTGTACTTCGTCTTTGCAAAACTCCGAAGCCACGGCATCGGGCGAAAGGATGAACAGAAAATTATCGGAAGCTGCAATCCCCTTGTAAATTTCTTTTTGGAAATCGGCACCTGTGGCAATACTTTCTTGATCAAACCAGGTGGTCTTACCCGTTTGTTGCAATCGTAAATTTATCTGACGTGCAAAATCGCTATCGGTACGCGAGTACGAAATAAACACTTCTGTACTCAACTGCCCTTTTACAGCGACACTACTTTCAATAAACTCCTTGTGAATAGCTGTAGGGGGATGGACTTCTTTGTTCAGGTTGAGGCGAAGCCAAGTTTCAGCATTTTCGAGGTTAAAGCCTCTGAGTAAAAATGCATTTTGTGGATTTTGTTTCCAGCGCACCGCCCTGCTAAGTAAAACTTTATGCTGATTGTAGTACTCTCTATCTTGCCTTATGATATTAATAATTTCATCAATATCCCTGTCGAAGTCGCCTATCTGCACGTTATCGGTAAAGTCGATGTACTGCAAGTGAATAAGCCCTTCGGGAAACTGGCTGATTTCCATATCGTCTTCTACAAGCACTGGAACAATACGCTTTTTCCATTTAATAGCATATGCTAACTCTTGTTTACAGTAAGAAGATTTTAGAGAATGCGAAGAAATGAAAAACAAAAAGTTATCTGCCTGTTCAATTCCTTCTTCAATAGCACGCTCGAAGCTTCTGCCCTTTTTCACATCTTTATCGTGCAGCCAACAGGTAATGGCATAACGAGAAAGTGCGCGTGTAACTTGATCTCGGATATTTTTATCAGCCGTATCATAACAGATGAAACAATCTGTCATCAGGTTTTCAGCATTTTTGCGCGATTCGCTGATAAACTCACAGTGCAAGTCGGTGGGTTTACAAGGCGGTTGCTTCGGTGGGGTAAACTCTGCCAATAACCACTCTAAAGCCTGTTGCCGTTCTTTCCCTACAAGTAAGTGTGCCGAATCTCTTTGTCGATTATCCCACTGCAAAGCGTCGTACAGAATTTTAGTATGGCTTTGTACATAGGTTCTATCGGAAAGAATAATTTCATGTAAAGACTTTACAGCACTTTCAAAATCATCAATAGGAAGCCACTCTTCTAAAGGTTTTGAGGAGTCCTCTAGCTCTCGCCCGTAAATCCAATTAATTTTCCCAATCTCAGGATGGACGGCATGTAGATCTCTTTCTACATGAAGGATAGGAATTATTCTTTTACGCAGCTTAATCGCCAATTCAATTTCTTTAAGGCAGAAAGGAGAAGCATTTCCATGAGGGGCAATTACATACACAAAATTGTGTGCCGACTCAATCCCGTTGTCTATCCTCTGCTGAAAATCGTCGCCTTTGGGGATATTTACGTGGTCGAACCAAGTAGTAAACCCTGCATCTTCTAAGCTATCATAGAGCTTTTTTGCAAAGTGAAGGCTCTCTTTCCTACCATAAGAAATAAATACATCCTTGAATATTGGCATTGTTAAAAATCGGGTTAGCGTACGTAAAAAACTTTCTTAAAGAAATGATTACTTGAAATTACAGTTTTTTTACGCAATATGACCTTATTGGAAGGTTTTTAAAAATCTTTGCTTCGTTGTTCTGAAAATCACTATCAAACCTTTACTCCTTCCGTTCCAAAGCACCTATATCGGGTGGTACGTCTCGTAGTTTTTTTTCCAAATCGTCGTTGATTCCGATAATGACAGTACCTGCATCTTTTGCGGGGCTGAGGGTGTCTAGGGCAAAAATTTGTTCTGAAGGTACTCCTTTAATATTAGGGGACTGATTTAAGATGTTGTTATTCACATCGAAATCTTGGTTTTCTGTGCGGATAAGATTGTGGGAAAGCGTTGTCTCGAAAAGATTATTCCCCGAAGGAGCAAACAGTAATTCTTCTTCTAAGCTTCCCCAAACGATATTATTCACCATTTCTAAGGTCAAATCTTCTTGGAAAACATTTGTTTCAGATGCTTCAAAAACATCTGAAAACACATTAGAAGGCTCGTCTCGCAAAAAATCGAATTGGTAGTTTAAAAGCGTATTGTGATGGAACGTGTAATTACCGCCAGCCAAGCCCGCAATGGTATAGCGTGCGCAGTTACTCACCACAGAATTATACATATACAAGTCAGCCGAAAAGCACTGAATCCCTGCAAAACTCATATTCTGTATTACCGAGTAACCTACCTTAACATCGGGAAGGTCATCGGTATCGGGAGTTCCTAAATACAAACCGAAAATGGCATTTTTAATATTTGCGTGCTCAATAATATTATTCTTGCTACCTTCTAAAAAGTAAATTCCCTGCCACTGGCCTGCCACATCTTCGTAGCGTTTTTCTAGCCTTACTCCTTGAAAAACCACGAGGTTTTCGGCACTGCCTTCTACCTTTAAACTCCCTGTAACAAAAAGAGCTGCTCCCGGATTCATGTGGACTTGCGTTCCCTCTGTAATGGTCAGTTGGCACCCTTCAGGCACAAAAAGGGAGTCATAAACTACATACGGGCGTTGCCTATCCCAAACGGCATCGCAGGGCAATGTTTGCAGCCCCCCTCTGAAAAAACGAGCATCTTGCCCCCACGAAACCAGCTTTACATCCTGAACATTTCCGTTCGTTTCAAAAATGATTGAATCTTGTATAATGAAGGGTAAGTTCTCGTCCGCAGGATCAATTTGTACTTTGGCTAACACTAAAATGCTATCGCCTCCTAAAACGCTAATATTTTCCCAAAAGTCGCTTTCTACACCATTAATAATGATTGAATACGGCGAAAGCCCCCCCTGTCCTAAACTTACCTTGCTGATTTCAACCGCATTGCTAGAAGGGTTTCTGACCGAAAGTCGTTTGGTAACACTTCCGAGCGTGGTAAAAACCGTATCAAAAAAAACAGTATCCGCCGAAAACCTTAGTGTGATAGAACCATCGGTCGAAATAATTTCATCTTGGGGTTCGCAAGCAGTGGCATACCATAAAAACAAAATCCCTGGTAAACTATAAAGGAGGTTCCCGTGGAGTATCTTAAAAAGAGAAGTTTTATTTTTCATTGAACGTTACCGTCTTTTTCTGAAGTTGAAAAATATCTTTGATAGGCTTCTTTAGGGATAATGTTTTTTTCTTTCGGGATTTCTGTCTGAGGCTTTACCCACGTTAAAAAGCCTTTTCGCCAAGCATAAGCTAGCCCTAGTAATAAAAGGAAAATGAATATTCCCATTTCGGTCAAAGTGTAAACAGACCATAAACCCTGCGTTTGTTGGTGTAGTTCCGCATCCCCAAAAACAGTTGCCCATGGGAATAAGAAGACAATCTCAACATCAAACAACACAAAAATGAGGGCTACTAAATAAAATCGGATGTTAAATTGCCCCCATGCATTGCCAACAGGATCTTCGCCCGATTCGTAGGTAGTTAATTTTTCTTCGTTAGGGTTGTGGGGGCGAACGATTTTTGCCACTAAAAGCCCAATCGCAGGGAACACAATCCCTGTGAGAATAAATAAAAAGGCATAACCAAAAGCACTTAATTCGGTGGACATAACATCGCTTGTTCGATTCTAGGTTTTTTTCTAAGCATAGTGAATAATTTTCACGATATGTTTAGATTTAATTTGTAAATATAAACGGTCTGTACGTTCCAACATATCTCTTTTTTTTGAGATTCAAAAAATCAACTTATTAATGCAAAGTACTCCTTTCAAATTCCTCGATGCCTATAATAAAGACGATAGAGACATTTTCTTTGGCCGCAACGATGAAATTGAAATGCTATACAACCTTCTACTAAGTAACAAGCTTGTATTAGTTTACGGGCAATCGGGCACAGGCAAAAGCAGCTTAATTGCCTGCGGGCTTGCCAACAGGATTGAAGAAACCGATTGGTACGCCATTGCTATCCGAAGAAAAGAAAATATATTGGAGGCAATTCGCACCCAACTCGAAGCGCATGCCGAAACCCCCCTTAAAGCCGAAATAAAGCTTTTAAAGGCGGTAAAATCTTTATATCTCGATCATTTTAAGCCGATTCACCTCATCTTCGATCAGTTTGAAGAATTGTTTATTTTAGGTTCTCAGCAAGAGCAACAGGCGTTTATAGGTTTTGTAAAGGAGGTTTTAGAAAGTGATTTACAGTGCAAAATTATCCTTTCTATGCGAGAGGAGTACATTGCTCATCTTTATGATTTTGAGCAAGAAATCCCCTCTTTGCTATCGCAAGGGCTGCGTGTTACACAGATGAACCGCCTCGGTTTAGAGCAGGTAATTCAGGGGTCTACCGATAAGTTTAATATTCTCTTAGAAGACGGAAATTATACCATTGCCAATATCATCGGGAAAATAGGCGGCAAAAAATCGCGTGGGGTGCAGTTACCCTACCTGCAAGTTTATTTAGACCGCCTCTACCAAAAAGCGGTTGAGCTTCGGACAGAGGAAAATGCGCAAATTATTTTTAGTGATGAGTTGGTAGAAGAGGTTGGCGAGTTAAAAAATGTACTCGAAACTTTTATTGAAGAACAAGTAGCGCAGGTGAGTAAGCTTCTCGAAAAACCCGAAAATAGCTGGCAGTTACTTAAGTTTCTAGTAACCGACGAAGGCACAAAGAAGACAACCGAACTCACTAAAATCTATCAACTCGCCGAACTCAGAAAAATTAGCAAAGAAGAGGTTACCCTTGGGCTGAAAGAATTTGAACAGAGGAGAATTCTGCGAAGAATTGAAAATAGCGTAGAGGTTGCCCACGATATTTTGGCACTTCAAATTTTTGGAAGAGTAACCGCCGAAGAGAAAAATCTATTTAGGGTAGAGAGAATCATTAGAGGCAGGTACGAGGAGTTTCAGCTCAATAAGCGATACCTCAATAGCAATGAGCTTAATTATCTCAGCCCTTACTTAAACCAGTTAGTACTCTCTGCTAGCACCAAAGAATTTATTGAAACAAGTAAGCGCAGGCTCAAAAGAAGAAGACAAAGAATTTTGGCACTTCTCTTATTTTTTATAATGATGCTTAGCGGGTTTGCCATTTACAACTACTCGGCTTTGCAAAGCCAAAAGATAGAAACTGAAAAAGCCATTCAGAAAATTTTGGAAACAACCGAAGAGCGCAACCAAGAAACATCCGCCAAAAACGAAAAAGCAAGGCTACTATTTGAGGCTCTTCAACGCAATAGTAAGCTTTTTGAAAAATTGAGGCGTGCTGCCAACAGAAACGACTTTGCCACTATCCGAAAATTAATTGGCAAAGAGTTTAGGTTTGAACTCGATAGCATGACCTACGATGAAATTGGCAGCCTAATTAACGGAAGAGCACTCGTTCGGCAAGATGATATTTACGGATACGTAAACCTCGATGGAAAACTAGTAATCCCTTTATCTTTTGAAGAAGCCTCTGATTTTGAAAACGGCTCTGCCGAAGTGGCACGATACGGCATAGAATTTAGGATTGATACCCTCGGAGAGTGTATTGAAAACTGCGAGCTTCTTAAAAAGAAAATAAAAGAAACTCGGGCAAAGCTTTCACAAAAATACGACGAGGTACGAGATTTACAAGAAGGTTTTATAGCTGTTAGGAAAGGCAAAAAATGGGGGTATGTAGACCCTTATGGCAAACTAACCATTGCCCTCCGCTACGACGATGCCGATAACTTTAGAAATGGAGAAGCCCAAGTAGCAATTGCCAAAAACTATTTCTCTATTGATAGAAGAGGGAGATGCATTAACAACTGCGATGCTTTTGTATTTAAAAAAAATAAAATCATCCCTAAAGTAATTAAAATAGACTCGCTAGCTAAACCACAATACACTTGGGAAATTATTTCGCTAGAAATGAAAGAAGTTTTTAACCATGAAGCCCCCCTTCGAGGAACGGTAATTTCCCCAAATCAGCTCTTGCTACTCACCATCACTGGCGAAAATTCATTTATCTGGGAATTAAACGGGCAAAAAACTACCTTAAACAAAATGCCCCCGCCTTCTAACTCTATTGAAAACAGCATCTTCTCTCCAGATTCTAAGCAGATTTTCTTTCCCACTTTTAAATCGTGGTAGCTTTATGCCTTAAAAGGTCAGCTCAGAAATGTTAAGCAAGGAGGCGAAGGCAGGAATGCCCGTTTTGGTTTTTTCTCTCCCGACGGAAAATTCATTGCTTACAGCGATTCAGTAGGCAAAGTAGGTTTACTAGAAGGAAAAACAGGAAAGCCCTTAGCTACCAAATTAGAAGGGCACACAAGGGAAATTAGAGATGCACGATTTATGGCAAATAAATACTTGGCAACCATTTCGATAGACGGTGAAGGCGTACTTTGGGATCGTGCTACTTTAGCCCCTAGGGTAAAGTTAAGCTGGCTAGCACTTTCCGACCAAAAAGTGGCGGCACAAGAAAAAAATGCTGCCTTTGTGAAAATCATAGAGGCCATAGAAACCGACACATTAACCATTGACGGCGCACAAAGCAGATCGATGTTTAATGAGTTATATGCTTTCTTGTATGGCTATCGAGAACCGTTGCGGGTAAAAAGAAGCTTCGATAATTACATAAACCAACGAAAACTACAAAAAGATTTAGCGACCTTAAAAAACACAGAAACAGCGCGTGAATTGCTTCCGAAGCTATATACAGGCTTTAGCAAAGAAAAATTTGAAACGGCTTTAGAAGAAGAATATATTTTTTTTAAAAAACTAAAGTATAGCATAAAGGGAAGCCCAGACTTCGATGTGATGGAAGAAGGTGAAGCCGAAAATTTCCTCCGCTTTGCGCAGTTCCTTCACGACTACAGAGCATACGAAAAGCACCAAAAGTTTAAAGAGTTTTTGGTACTCTTTAAACTAGCAAGAGCCGATGGTAACAGTTTAGGGGCTAAAAACGATTTCTTCTTTTCAGATATACAAATCAGAATTTCGACTGATGGGAAATACTTGCTCACTTCTTATGGTAAAATAACTACCGTATCGGGAAGTGAAGGCGTACAGGGTGTTCTTTCATATATTGGCGCACAAATGAAGACCTTACTTTCCGAAGATAAAAAATCGAATTTTCCAAAATATCGCTTTGTGAATAATTTCGATATACAAGGAAGCTTACGACTGCTTTTTCAGAATAATAGCCTACTGCCTGGCCACGAACTTTGGGATATCCGTGGGAACTTTGTAAAACACTATCCTATCAATAATACCAATGTTGCACTGGCTGAATTTTCGCCCACTCGCTCTCAGTTTATTGGCGTGTCTTCTGTCAATAATGCTGCATTATGGGATTTAAATGGCAAAAGATTAGCAGAATTTAAACACCAAGGTGCTATTACCGACTTAGGGTTTTCGCCTGACGGAGAAATTATTTACACGGTAGCCACGGACTCTACCGCAAAACTATGGGATGTTTCGGGCAAACTCTTACAAACCATAGATGCCCATACACAGCGAGTAACGCATATCAATATTTTACCCGCCACTAAGAAAGGCAGACCCGATAAGTTTGTAACTTCATCGGAAGACGGAAAGGCAATGCTTTGGGAAATGAGAAGAAAAAAAGTACAATTAAGCGCAACACAATAACAATTAAAGCAATAAAATACTGCTTATATTGAAGCACTAAAAGTGAAATAAATCTTAAAAATGGCAAGATTAAACGAACATCTCATCCATGATGTATTTCATGAAATGGCAAAGTATAAAGCTTCGCTCAATCGCTTGTTAATTACCGACGACGACGACGATGAAGTCGATCACAGAATGCTTGCCGACCAAATCGTAAAAAGTTTTCCTTGGCCCATTGGGGTGGAGTTGCGCAGGCTTTTTTCGGGGTCTATGCGAGAGATGAATCGCGGCAGGCTCGACCAACTTTTTAAGACCATAGAACGCACCATGCAGTTTTTAAGCTTTGTGATGGTGGTAGAGCTTTACCAAAAAACAGCAGAAAGTGAAGTAACTGTTCACGAGGAATTTGCCAAGCAGTTTCAAAAGAGATTTATGTTGCTCAGTATGGGCGATTTCACTTGGGTAATTCGCTCTATCGGCAACCTGTTCGTTAAAAACAACTTAGCGTTTTTTATGCCTGAGATGAATAACATGTGCAATAAAAAACTATTTGATGCCCTCGATTTTTGGGTGCCAGAACGCAACGAAATTGGGCATTATCAAATTAACCTCACCAATGAAGAAATTGAAAAAAGATGTGTGGAGTACGAAGATAAATTGAGTTTCATTTTACAAAGAATATCCTTTTTGGTAAAATACAGGCTCGTTACAGTACGGGAAATCAAGGTGATGAAAAGGCGTAATCGCGCCCCTCGGTTCGAGCATTTAATTGATATTTTAAATAGCTCCGATTCTGAGTTTCATTCCAAAGAACAAACCGACGATGTGTTTTCGGATAGTAATTCTGTACTGCTTGTGAGCAGTGTAAAAACCTTAAACAAGTTTATTAATCTTTCTCCACTGATTATTGATACCCGCACCGAGGTAATTGACTCCCGAGAGAAATTCAACCTGAAAAAAGATATTTTTATGTATACCCGATTTTACGAAAAAAAAATTTACCACGTAGGCACCCAAGTAACCGAACGCTGCGATTTAAGTATGCTTAGTAATTACGATATTTTAGTAGAAGAATTTAATGAGTTAGTAGAGCAAATTTGCAAAGATGCCATACCTGCCTAAATCTTAACAGATGATAAATTCATCATTTTGGGAATACTTTTCGTTAAAGTATACCATGCCGCCCATTAATTTATATTTTCAAATGGGTATTATTCATAAAAACTGAAATCCATGCGTAATAAAAATATTTTCTTAATAAGCCTTTGTGCACTGCTTGCTTTTGGAACTGCCAACGCACAGAAATTCCCGATGTTGAAGAATTATAAAAGCACTTATTACGAGCTTCATTTTGACGACAATGGCAACGAAATAGTAAGAACGAAGTGTGGTGAACCCACTGTTTTTTTGAAATTCATTTGCCCTGAAGAATCTCAAGATTGCTATTTCACCTATGAAGAAACGATTTTCCATATTGTAAGCATAACAGAAGGAGGGAGCGAAGAAGAGTATTTAATTAAATATAAAAACGACTTCGGGGAAATAGAAACCGCCATTTTCTATTACGATAGAATCGTAAATCAGCTACTCCTTACCTTCGATGGAATGAACCTCGCTTTTGTTGCCAAAGAAGATTTAGATAAATTTACAGTGAAAGATCAATGTAACTAAAAAGAAATCATCTACTATAAATCAATCATAAGACCCGCTTGTTAATTATAAGCGGGTTTTCTTTTATCTCAAAAACTTTGAAAACGCTACCCAAAAAATTTGAAGAGCGAATGAAAGTCCAGCTTGGCGAAGCATTCCCCCAATTTGTAGAGGCTATCAATGCTGCACAAGTTACTTCTATCCGCTTAAATCCCCGAAAAACAAGTGTCGTATTCCCAGAAGCCACCCAAATACCTTGGAGTAAATGGGGGAAATACCTAAAAGAACGACCACAATTTGCCGCCGATCCACTCATTTTTGGCGGTGCCTATTATGTTCAAGAAGCTTCCTCTATGTTTCTTTCTACGGCACTAGCGCAAACGCTCAACCTCGAAGAAGACCTCAAAGTTCTTGACCTCTGCGCTGCTCCTGGCGGAAAAAGCACGCTTATTCTTTCCCACTTAACCGATAACAGCCTATTGGTTGCCAATGAGCTAATGCGAAACCGTTTGCCTTCTTTGTTAGAAAACCTTACTCGCTGGGGAGCGCATAATCGGATTGTTACTTCGGGAGAGGCTTCGCAGTTTCAAGCAATGCAGGGCTTCTTTGATGCTTGGGTAATTGATGCCCCCTGTTCTGGTGAAGGGATGTTTCGGAAAGACTACAAAGCGGTTAATATGTGGTCGGAAGGGCTCGTGCAAAGTTGCTCAAGCACACAGCGGCAAATTCTCGATGAAATCGCTCCGGCATTAAAAACAGAAGGAATCCTCATTTATAGCACTTGCACTTTTGCCCCGCAAGAAAACGAACAAATGCTCAGTTGGCTCAGCGAAAAAGAAGCTTTCCAGAGCATCAAAATAAATATCCCTGCCGAATGGGGCATTGTAGAAGAGGCCGTTGAAACTCCTAAAGGTACTTTTTATGGCTATCGCTTTTATCCTCATAAAATTAAGGGAGAAGGCTTTTTTATGGCTTGTTTCCGAAAAGTAGAAGAAACATCACCCCCGAAAAAACATAAAAAAAACAAAAGGGGGTACGGGGTTGGCAAACTACAAGTCCTTCCCAGAAAATATCACTCAGAGCTTTCCAATTGGATTAAAAACGTAGAGGACTGTGTCTGTTTTTTGGATGATGAAACCCTGCGAATTTTGCCCGATACCCACAAACGAAACGCTGATTTCATCAATGCCGTGCTGCCTTACAAACAGATTGGCTTAGAAGCCGGGAAATTCAGAAAAGGGAAACTAACCCCTGCCCATCCCCTTGCCCTGAGCCACCTTTTAGCCAATTCCGTTCCGAGGCAAGAGCTTTCCTACGAAGATGCTATTCGTTATTTACGAAAAGATGACGTTACAATTGAAAATACTCAGCACACAGGTTGGGTAATTATGACTTATCAGGATATTGCTCTGGGCTGGGCTAAATTCCTCCCGAATCGGATTAACAACTACTACCCTACCGAAATGCGACTTCGTAAGGAAATTTTGTAAATTAGTACGATGGAAACCCCAAAGACAATAGTAACCCGACTTGATGATTTAGACTTTTCTAAAGCATATACTTATTACGATTACCTCACTTGGCAATTCGACGAAATGGTGGAATTAATTAAAGGGAAAATATTTCCTATGTCGCCTGTACCAAGTACAAATCATCAGCAGATTATACTCAACCTTTCTCTTTTATTTGGCAACTATTTAAAAGGGAAATTTTGTAAGGTCTTCCCTGCTCCCTTCGATGTGAGGCTTTCTGTAAATGGAAAAGAAAACACCGTGGTGCAGCCCGACTTATGTGTAGTTTGTGATTTAGAAAAGCTAGATGCAAAAGGATGCAAAGGAGCTCCCGATTTAATTATTGAGATAGTTTCTAAGAATAATGTTAGGCATGACACCCACCGTAAACTGAAACTCTATGAGGAAGCTGGTGTCAAGGAATATTGGATTGTGCTTCCCTCTGACCAAACCGTTTTGGTTTGTTTATTGGGAGATGAGGGCAAGTATGAAATTAGCCGCCCTTATACCATTGGCGATATTGTTCAAACTTCGACTTTCCCAGAATTGTCGGTTGATTTGAAAGAAGCTTTTGATGTGCTTGAATTTTAATTATTCTCTTTTATAAATGACCGTTAAAGACCAAATAGGGAACCTCTTCTCATTCGATGCTGCTCCTAAAAGAATAATCTCCTTAGTACCCTCGCAAACAGAACTCCTTTCCGATTTAGGCTTAGAAAATGAAGTGGTGGGAGTTACAAAATTCTGTATCTACCCGAAAGAAAAAACAAAAGAAAAAACGGTGATTGGTGGTACAAAAAAGCTGCGTTTTGAAGTCGTCCATCGGCTACAGCCCGATTTAGTTATTGCCAACAAAGAAGAAAATGTAAAGGAGCATATTGAAGCGTTAAGAGAAGATTACCCCGTTTGGGTTTCCGATATTAAAAC
>CAZFQW010000007.1:0-20501 GCA_964521225.1 uncultured Roseobacteraceae bacterium | reverse complement strand
ACAGACAATCTACTGGGGGGCAGGTACCAGAAAACTTGTTACCTTCTATTCGTTCACAAGCTTGGAACGAACTGATATTTAAAGTAGCCTACCGCCAAGAATGTGAAAAATTAGGTATTGAAGTTACCGATGCCGAATTAGTAGATATGGTTCAAGGAAATAACATTCACCCAGGAGTAGCTAGCTCTTTTACAAACCCTCAGACAGGTGAAGTAGATAGAACAGCTATACAAAATTTTCTTGCAAACCTTGAGCAGTACGACCCTTCTGCACAAGCTTCTTGGTATAACTTTGAACGAAGCCTTGCACCGGAAAGATTAAAAACGAAATACGAAACGCTTCTTTCTAAAACTTACTACGCAACCGAGGCAGAAGCTAAAAAAGAATACAAAAGTAAAAATACTACCGGAAGCATATCTTATTTATATGTTCCCTTTTCTTCTATCCAAGATTCAACAATTGCGGTAACAGACAGCGAGTTACAAGCTTACTTCAATAAAAATAAAAAAGATTACGAAGGAACTGCTAATAGAGAAATTGAGTACTTAACATTTTCTTTAAAAGCAACAGCAGAAGATATTAGTGATTTACAAAAAGAATTAAGTAATCTTATAGCACCTTTTACAGCCACTAGTAACGATACTGCTTTCATAGAGGCAAACTCCGACGGGGCTAACAACTTTGTTTTGGCCGCTCCTTCTAATATTCCTACTGAACTGCAATACGAGCAAGGATTAGCACCTTTAGAAGTCGGTAAAGTGTATGGTCCATATAATGCAGGGCAACAGTTTAAAATGTATAAAGTAATTGAGCAAGTTGAAGATACAATCCCAACGGCTCGTGCTCGCCACATACTCTTTAAAGTAGAAGATGGCGAAACTGATCGTGATGCTTTGGCAAGAGCAAGTAAAGTATTAAAAGAAATTCGCAATGGTGCTGACTTTGCCGCAATGGCAAAAGAACATGGTACAGATGGTACAAAAGACCGTGGAGGCGATTTAGGTTGGTTCTCTCCTGGTACGATGGTTCAAGAATTTAACGATGCAGTGATGAGTGCTACATCTGCTGGTTTATTACCTAGCCCTATTAAAACACAATTTGGTTACCATATCATAGATGTTACTGACCCTAAAGTTTATACTAAATATCTGATTGGTACTATTGTAAAAGATATTGAGCCAAGCGATGCTACTATTGATCGTGTATATCGTGAAGCAGGACGTTTCACTCAGTATACAACTTACGAAGAGCTTTCTTCTAACCTCGACTCAGGAATGATTCTTTACCAAGCATTGAGCCTTCCTCCGACAGCAAGGAACATCAATAACCTTACAGGAACTCGTGTAAGACAAATTGTAACTTGGGCATACGGAGAAGCAAAAGAAGGGGAGATTTCAGATATTTTTGAATTAGACAACCAATTTGTAATTGCTGTATTAAGAAAGAAAACAGAAAAAGGAAGTGCTACTTTAGAAGACGTAAAAGAAGAAGTAGAAAAAGAAGTGAAAAGAGAAAAGAAAGAAGCGGAAATTGTAGCTAAGCTACAAAATCTAGGAGGCACACTTGAGGAAATTAAATCTGCATACGGAGCAGATGCTGTAATTTATACTTCTGACGATGTGTCGCTTTCAACAACTTCTTTAACAGGTATTGGTTTTGCCCCTGAAGTATTAGGTGCTGCATTTGGCTTAGAAACAGGTAAGCAATCGCAAGCTGTTGTTACTAGAACTGGCGTTGTGGTTACCAAACTAATATCGATTAACCAAGCAATGGACGTTGCCGATTACACCGCTTACAAGAGCGATGTGGAAAATCGTTATTCAGGAAGTGCTTCGTTTAAAATGACTAAAGCCCTTGAAAAATTTTATGATATCAAGGAAAACCTTCATAAATATTACTAGAAATTCGATAGTATCGTAAAGATAAAAAAACGGACTATTTCAGATGAAATAGCCCGTTTTTTTATAGCTGCTTATCTAAAGCTAGAAACATTTCATTATCTCCACAAAATCTCTTGAATTAAGCGAAGCACCTCCAATCAGCCCACCGTCTACATCTTGCCCCTCAAATAATTCTTTTGCATTACTTGGCTTACAGCTTCCTCCATATAAAATAGAAGTACTTTCAGCAATTTCAGCACCATATTTATCACGAATCATTTTCCTGATTTCGGCGTGCATTTGCTGTGCTTGTGTGCTCGAAGCCGTAACCCCCGTACCAATTGCCCAAACGGGCTCGTAAGCCACTACTACATTTTTAAAATCTTCCTCAGAAAGATGGAAAAGCCCTTCTTCGAGTTGGGTTTTCACTACTTCAATTTGTTGGTTTGCTTCTCTTTCGGCCAAAACTTCTCCACAACAAAAAATTGGATAAAGTCCTTTTTGAATGACCCTCTTGGTTTTTTCTGCGAGGAAAGCATTATTTTCTTTAAAGTACTCTCTGCGCTCGCTATGCCCAACAATTACATACTGAATGCCGTAAGAGTCGAGCATATCCACCGATACTTCGCCTGTAAATGCTCCCGACTCTTTGTTACTACAATTTTGAGCACCTACAAAAACCTGATTGGAAGATGCCGGTACCAACGATTTCACCGTAGCTAAATGAATGAACGAAGGACACATAATAGCGATTACATCATCAGAGATTTCATCGTTTACCATATTTACCACTTCTGAGGCAAGCTTTGCCCCTTCTCCTTTATTGAGATTCATTTTCCAGTTCCCTGCTACTATTTTTCTTCTAGCCATAAGATTTTAGAATTAAAGTTAGTTTAGATTGAATTTATAATGCGAATCAGAGCTTATAACCTTATTTTTTGAGCCTAAAGAACGAGTTTTAGTGTCATTCTGAGCTTGTAAAGAAGCTAACAATAGGCCCAGTAAACATGATAGTTCTCTTTACGATTGAGATGACAAAAAAACATATTTTTACTCAGTTTTTTTGGTTGCAATAGTCTTTTTAACCTCCGATTCGCATTTATCGTTATGAATAATACTCGATTCACTATTATCTCGCTAATTACTTAGCGATGCTGCCAATTGCTTGCCTTTTCTTAAGCAGTCGGCAACAGAGACCCCTCCCCACCAATTAGCATTTACGTATAACTGCTTGCTTTCAAACTCTTTAATGAGAGATTCCACCGAAATCAAATTTTTATCGTATTGTGGGATTGCTTTTTGCCATCGGAAAATATTTTGCTTTACAGGAGAGGCTTTAAAATTGAATAAGGCCTGTAATTCTGCCGTTGTATTTTGCATGATTTCCTGATCGGGTAATACAGTTTTATCAGCAGATAAGCTTCCCCCTACAAAAGTGGTCAGCATGATTTCATCTTTAGGTGCTCTCCCTTCAAACAACGAACTACTCCAAATACTCCCTGCTGTAAATTTACCCTCCACCTTTGGGTGCAATCCTCCAAAACCATTGAGCGGAAACATATTTTCTTCTTCCTTAAAAACAGAATGGATAATGCACATTGGAGGGTAATTCAGTTGGTTTAAAACGCTTGCATTGGGCACTAACGAAGTGGCTATTTTAGCGGTAATATGCGCAGGAGTTGTAAAAATAATTTTATCTGCCTGCCACTCATTATTGATCAAGTAGCCGTTTTCTGCTTTTTCAAGCGTATCAATAGGGGTGTTTAAGCGGATGTTAAGGTGTTTACCAATTGTTTTTACAATTGTCTCCATACCTCCTTCAAAGCTTACCGACGTTTTTCTGCCTGCTTTTTCCTTTTTCTTAAAAAATCCTTTTAAGACAGAACCGTATTGTTTTTCTAATTTAAATAAGGCGGGAAAAGTAAAACGAATCAGTAGTTTTTCGGGGTCTCCAGCATAAATCCCCGAAACAAATGGGTTGACGGCATACTGCACAATTTGTTCTGAAAACCGTCTTCTGAAGAAGTTAGCCACTGTTTCATTCTCTTCCCCTACCGATTTATTAAAAGGCTCGGTAACAGTCGCCCATTTCGATTTTAAACTAAAAAAACCACTAAACAACACGGCAGGCGGGGAGAGTTTTCTGTATTTCCCTTTTTTTAAAATGAATCGGGATTTGCTAACATCGTTTGGGTATACAACTTTTTCTTTAAGTCCTGTTTCTTCTAATATTTCCCACACTGCATCGTCGCAAAGTAAAGAATTGGGCCCATTTTCCATCAGGTATTCCCCATCGGTTTGGGTACAGATACACCCCCCTACTCTATTACTAGACTCAAACAATTGGCAAGGAATATTATTTTTTTGGAGATAAAAGGCGGTTGCCAGCCCCGATACACCAGCACCTATAATCGCAATCATGGTATAAATTATTCAGATTTGTTTTGCCAAATATAGCGTAAGCTAACCCCATAAGTGGGTGTAAGCAGATTCAGTTTACGAAAAGGTTTCTTTAATTCCCCATTTTCATCAAAAACTTCTTGGGCAAAAAAATAATCAGTTTCTCGCAATACAAAAAGCGATATTAACCAATTTTTGATAGCAATTCCCATATTTAAACGCAGACGACTTCTGTCAATTAGCCGCTCGTTTTCCTCCGGAATTGGGTTGCTTTCGGTTCTATGATTGAGGAAAAACTCATAAGAAACACTGGTAAACAATGGTTGATTTTTCCAGTAGAATGGTTTTTCAATTTCTATAAAGCCAGCCGTTCTTGCCCAATAAAAAGCGGGTGTATTGCTGTCTGAAATATATTCAAAACTCAGTCTTTTTAAAAGCCTTGTGTTATTGATTCTTCCTGTGTGTTGTAAAAATCCTCTCGAAAAAAGATACGTTCGGTTCTTCTCAAAAACAGGTCTTGCAGAAAGTCCGCCACCCCAGTTTTGGTTGAAAATCCATAGTTTACCAACCATCAACTGGAATCTATAAAAAGGGAAGCTACTGCTAATGTTACGCTCATTATTTTGGAGCGTAGAGTAACGAAACTGCGTTTCTACAAACCAATGCGGCTTTGTGATAGTATCTGTATAAAATTGTTGCTCTGCCCAAAAAGCAACACTCCTTTTCGATTTCTCTAAAGGCTGAGCTAGTACTTGTTGCGCACAGGCTAAAAGAAGAAAAAATACAATTTGCTTAAAGTACATTGAGAACCTGTTCTTTAATTTTTTCTAATTCTTCTTTCATATTTACAACTAGCCGTTGCACTTGCGCATCGTTTGCTTTTGAGCCAATTGTGTTCACCTCGCGCCCAATTTCTTGGCTTATGAAACCTAGCTTTTTACCTATCTGAACCTCCTTCGTAGTATTCAGTGTTTCTTCAAAGTATTTTAAATGGTTTTTAAGGCGCACTTTTTCTTCCGTTATATCTAGTTTTTCTATATAGTAGATAAGTTCTTGCTCAAATCTGTTTTCATCGAAAGCCTCATTATTTTTCCATTCCGCAATTTGATTTTTCAAACGCTCTTCTGTTTTTTTTATGCGCTCAGGGTCATGCACTTCAATTTGCGCTAAACTTTCTTCTATGTTTTTAAGGCGCATTTGCAGGTCTTTCTGTAACGCTTCCCCTTCTTGTAAACGAAATGTTTTGCAAGCGGCTAGTGCCTCTTGTAAAATAGGTAATAAAACGGCAAAGCGTTCTTCTATACCCTCATGAGCATCTTTTTTTACGAAGACGTCAGGCATATTCATCGCAATTCTAAACAAATCAGAAGTATTTTCTTCGCCCACTTTTTCTGCTATTCCTTTAAGCTGATTGAAGTAATTAACCACTAACTCTTGGTTAATTTTTATGGAGTTTTCTTCACTATTTTTGTTGTTATAGTCTACTATAAGAGTGATTTTCCCTCTCTGCAATTCTGTTATAAGTAATTTTTTAATTTCAATCTCTTTTTCATAAAAAGTAGAAGGTGTTTTTAAGTAAGTGTCTGTCTGCTTAGAGTTAAGCGTTTTAACTTCAACTTGAATATCCGCTTTTTCAGAGCTTAATTGCGCTCTACCAAATCCTGTCATCGATTGTAGCATAGTGATTAATTAGTGGCAATAAAATGGTAGTGTTTAGTTTCGAGTGATGCGTTTTTAGTACAATTCTGATTTTAATTAAAAACATCCTATCAATCAATATTTTACACTATCAATAAAAGAGATTAAAGTTATGCTCTACAATAATTGAAGTAGAGAATATGTAAAAATCATGATTTTATCTGAAATAATAGGCTTCAAACCAAGAAATCATATATAATAGGTGTTGGCAAGTAAATATTCCTCATTTCTAAAAACCTGTATCATCAATTTTTAAGTAAAATACTAACAGAGTTAAGTATCTTTGTTGCGTGTTTAACTATAGATAAAAATCAAATGAAGTTTGGCGTTGTCGTTTTCCCCGGGTCTAATTGTGATGAAGACATGGTATATGCCCTTCGCGCTGTGCTGGGTCAGAAAGTTGAAAAGTTATGGCATAAAGACCACGATTTAAAAGGCTGTGATTTTATTGTACTGCCAGGGGGCTTCTCTTACGGTGATTACCTTCGTTCTGGAGCAATCGCAAGGTTTTCTCCTATTATGAATGAAGTGATATCCTTTGCCAATAAAGGAGGCTATGTTTTAGGAATTTGCAATGGGTTTCAAATTTTGACCGAAGCAGCACTCTTACCCGGTGCTCTTTTGCACAATAACCATCAAAAATTCATTTGTAAAAATATCTGCATTAAACCTATAACTACCGATACTGCTATTACAGCCGACTTAGATAAAAATACCGCTTACCAAATTCCTATTGCGCATGCAGAAGGTCGCTATTTCGCCAGTGCTGAAACCTTGCAGGAGTTACACGATAATAACCAAGTATTATTCAAATACGCTTCGCCTAGCGGAGAGATACAAGAAGCCCATAACCCCAATGGTTCCATTGAAAATATTGCCGGCGTATGCAACACGAACAGAAATGTTTTTGGTATGATGCCCCACCCAGAAAGAGCAGTTGATACCATTTTAGAAAACACAGATGGTAAGTTTCTTTTCGACTCCTTACTGAATAATATAGCATTGGTTTAACACCGTTAGTAAAAAAGTATCGTCTTATTTTGAGGATTATTTAATATCGATTTTTGAATTCTTTAGAACTAAAGCGGCTCATAAGAAAAGGGGAATCTCAAAATTTAGATTTCAAAAAGACGATAACCCATACCTATAAAATTGCGAAAACCATTACTTCGTTTGCTAACAGCATTGGCGGAACTTTGCTCGTAGGTGTAGAAGATAATGGTTTTATTGTAGGCACTGACCCTAGCGAGGAAATCTACCTGATTAACCAAGCCACAGAGCATTTCTGCGAGCCACCAGTCGCGTTCATTCACTATACCGTAGAAGATGAACAAGAAGGTTGGAGGGTACTCGTAGTTGAAATCCCTGAAAGTAAACTGAAGCCTCACCAATCGGCAGATAACCAAGGAACATGGAAGGTATACATCCGCTCAAACGACAAAAGTTTATTGGCAAGCAAACAGGTAATTAAACAGTTAAAAAATGCTGTTTTAGAGGAAAAAAAACCTGAACGGGTGTTTAGCCCACAAGAAAAAAAGCTGTTGAAGTATTTAGAAACCCACGAACGAGTTACTTCTCAGATTTTTTCTAAACTGGCCAATGTTTCTGATAGGCGAGCGCGAAGAATTTTGATTCAGCTTTCTAACCAGGGAGTGCTTTACCTGCACGATTTGGAAAAGGAAACCTATTATACAAAGGCATAAACTAAACAGTAGGTTTGGTTTGGATTCAGCAAGACCTCCTTGTTACCAAGTATTTATGGTAAATTATTATACAACTAATTTTGTGTGGCTACTTATTTTGAACGTTGTAAAACCTTTTGCATTTTTTCGGCATTGTTAGCGTGTTTCTTAGCTCTGTCAAGTTCTCCTCTATTCGAGAAAAACTCATATAAGTTTTTATTAGCCTCAAGGGTGGGTGCATCTACCTGCTCTTCAAACACCTCTGGTTCGGAGGTAAGTACTTTATTATAGAACTTAAATGCAGTAGACTGCTCTTTTTTCGCATTGTAAATGTTCGCTAAAAGAATGTACGCATTTTTCTTCTCTAAGTGATTTGTAAAAGTCTCGTAAGTGCTTACAAGCTTGTTGGCATATAAAAGCGCAGAGTCGTATTGCTGATAGCCGTAGTATATCTCAGAGATTTTCTTTAAGATTTGGGCACTCTTGTTGGGTAAATTCTCTGTTCTAAGAATTTCATACGCATGAATCAGCGAGTTAATCTCCGCCATTCTCTGCCCCTGTTTCTGATAGATTTGAGATAGCTTCGCTAAACATTCTGAAGCTTTCAAGACATCTGTTTTCTCAAAAAACAATATCGATTTTTTGAAATACTCATGCGCTTTAAATGGGCGTTTCATTTCCCAATAGATATTACCAATCTCATAAGCAAGATTAGCACTAACCCCTGAGTCTTTATTCTCTAGCTTTTCGTAGTATTTCAAGCCTTTCTTGTAAAAAATGAGACCGTGAGTAAGCGTACTTCGCTGCATGAATAAATTCCCAATTTCAATAAACTCATCAATTTGAGCTGTAGCCTGGGGTAAGTAAGGGTCGTATTTAGTTTCAAAGTATTTTTCGAACCAATAAGAAGATGTATGGTACGCTTTGATATGAATGTGGTTTCTCGCTTGGTTAAGGCAGTAATCAATCAAGTCGTTTTTTTGGGTGGCATCTGTATGGTTATATAATTCTAAAACCTTGTGAGACTCTTCCCACGTTTTTTCATAATCACCATTTACAAAATGGGCATTCACCAAATTCTTATGGCTTTCTATGCTCTCCATAGATTTTTCTCCAAATACTTTTCTATTGATTTTTAAGCCCTCTTCAAAAGCTTCGATGGCACTTTCTACCTCATTAAGATTTAAGTAACTATTCCCCAAATTATGGTACAAAATGGCATGTTCGGGAGAAATATCTCCATAGCTTATTTTATTCAGAAGTGCTATGGCATCGAGGTAATGATCAACAGCTTGATTATAATAGTGTAATTGATAACTAATTTTACCTGCCTGTAAAATGGCAAGTAATTTATCTTGGGAGCAACCCTCTTTTTGAAGCCTATTGTACTGAACGATAGACTCTTTAAAGAATTCTAAAGATAACGAATACAACCCTTGTTGTTTATAAGTTTTGGCGATTGCCTGGTATAGTTTTGCCTTTTTGTATTCACTTAAGGGGGTACCGTTTCTAATAAGAGATAAAGCTTTATTACAATAATCAATGCCAATAGTAAGCTGGTTAGCACTTACCATTAGTTGCCCAATGGTGGCATAAATGTTAGCAAAACGCTCGTCTTGGTTAGGATAAATAGTTTGATATAAGCTAATTGAGTTTTCGAAAGCGACTACACTTGCCGTGAGTTCTCCAACTTTCAGTAGTGAATCGGCTTCTAAAAAAAAGTCGTTAGCTTGCTTTATGGTAGTTTCAAATTTATCTGACAGATTCTGCGAAAAGCCCATACCAAATACAAATAGTAATGGGCTCATCACAAAAAACCTTTTGAAGGTTAAATAATTGTAGTGGGTCATAGACCAAAAATTATTTATTGAATGAATGATTTGGTTAGGATTGTAAAACACTAACGAAAGAAATGTCAAAGTTTATGCTTTAACGGTAGTCAACTTTCTTGCCAAATGAAAATAACCCTTCATTAGCAATTAAATAAGAGGTTTCCCCACGTATGTGAAAATCATAAGTTTCAAACTATTAATAGGTTGTTCTATTTTATGGTAGTTTGCACTATATTTATAAATATGACTTTAGAGCGTTAGTTAGCTTTTAAAAAAATACCTAAACAAAAGTACTATGAATTGCATCGTAGTAGACGACGACGAATTTTCGAGAGAGGTAGTAAGAAACTTTATTAATAAAGCCAATGAGCTGAACCATCAATTGAACTTAATACAAGAGTGTGATAATGCCCTAGATGCCTATAACGTACTAAACCAAGGTGCTATTGATATTGTATTCCTCGATGTAGAAATGCCTGATATGAATGGTTTAGAGCTTGTGCAGTCTTTAGATAGTTTACCTCAAGTAATTTTAATTACAGGCAGGAATCAGTATGCTGTAAAAGCTTTTGAATACGGGCTTACCGACTATTTAGTAAAACCCATTAATTATGCTCGGTTCTTAAAAGCAGTGAATAAAGCACAAAGCAACTTGGCACAACCCGTTTTAGATACTCAAGGTAGCGATGATATTTATGTAAAGGCGGATAATAAAATAGTCCGTATCAAATTGACCGAAATATATTTTATTGAAGCCCTTGCCGATTATGTGATTATCAATACAGAAAATAAAAAATATATTGTGCACTCTACTATGAAGGGTTTAGAAAAAAGATTGCCAGAAGGCGACTTTATAAGAGTGCATCGCTCATACATAGTTAATATATCAAGGGTAGATACCATAGAAGATAATGCTACCATCATTATGCCTCAAAAAATGATTCCGATTGGGGGTTCTTACAGGGCAAAGTTCTTGGATAAGCTCAATTTTTTATAGAAGAAACATCACCTATCCGTAAATAAGAGCCGATAGCCTGAGGTATTGCTCAAAGCTTTTTTTAATAATAAAAAAGTAACCCAACCCAAAAATATTCCGGCGGCTGTACCTGCCAAAATATCGCCCGGATAGTGTACACCCAAATAAATTCTACTATAAGAAACCACTCCTGCCCATAAAAATAGCACCCAGCTATATGTAAGTTGGTATCTTAAAACACAATACAAAATAGTAGCTATGCCAAAAGAGTTAGCCGCATGCGATGAAATAAACCCATACTTACCCCCTCGATAGTTATTAAGTATATATACTTGATCTATTAAGTCGGGATTATGGCTTGGCCGTAGCCGTTCAAAAAAAGGTTTACAAAACCCACTAGAAAATTGGTCGGTAAATAAAACAGCAACCCCCACGGCTGCTAGCACTGCAAAGCCATACCAACCATACTTTCTGAATAATACAACCACGATCAACAGATAAAACGGAATCCACTCTTTTTTGCCTGAAATAAACCACATAGTAGCATCTAGCCAATCTACATGAAAATTGTTCAGTATTAAAAAAAGGGTTTGGTCGAATTTGTCTATAGTTTCAAGCATATTTATAAATAAGTTTTCAATCTCAAATTACGAATTGAGAGTTAAAAGCACTCATAATTCGCATTTTAACGCATATAATAAATTATAATATAAGTTTGTGTAGCCACTTATTTCACTTAAAATAATTTTTATTGAAGCTACAAATTACACAAACGTGCAGTTGTAAAACCCCTGCTTTTCATCAATTCAAAAATTATTAATCCGTCAGTTATTTTACTGATGGTTAATTAGATAGAATGAGGTATTTTTACCGACTTCTAATTTTAGAATACAACACATGTTTATTTTTTAATATAAAGCTTACTAAAATGATAATTGGGATTCCTAAAGAAATTAAAAATAACGAAAACCGCGTTGCACTAACTCCTGCAGGTGCATTAGAGTTAGTAAAAAGAGGCCACACTGTACAAATCCAGTCTACAGCAGGTGAAGGAAGCGGCTTTGATGATGATTCTTATGTACAAGCAGGGGCTAAGATTTTACCAACTATTGAAGCTACTTATGGTAAAAGTGAAATGATTGTAAAAGTAAAAGAGCCTATTGATTCTGAGTACAACCTAATCAGGAAAGACCAACTTTTATTTACCTACTTCCACTTTGCTTCTTCAGAGCCCCTTACCAAAGCAATGATTAAAAGCGAAAGTGTATGTTTAGCTTACGAAACCGTTGAGAAGTTAGATAAATCATTACCTCTGTTAATTCCGATGTCAGAGGTAGCAGGCAGAATGGCGGTTCAGCAAGGGGCGAAATACCTTGAAAAACCAATGAAAGGTAGAGGCATTTTACTCGGAGGAGTACCGGGAGTAAAGCCGGCAAAGGTCATGGTTTTAGGAGGAGGAGTAGTAGGAACCCAAGCAGCTAAAATGGCAGCAGGTTTAGGTGCAGATGTAACCATCATGGATATCAGCTTACCACGGCTACGTTATTTAGCCGATATTATGCCTGCAAATGTAACTACGCTTATGTCGAATGAATATAACATCCGTACGTTACTTCCTAAGGTTGATTTAATTATTGGTGGGGTTTTAATACCAGGAGCAAAAGCACCTAACCTGATCACCAGAGACATGTTAAAAGAAATGAACCCTGGTACTGTAGTGGTAGATGTTGCTGTAGACCAAGGTGGCTGCATTGAAACTTGTAAGCCTACTACACACGAAGACCCCATTTTTATTATTGATGACGTAGTACATTATTGTGTGGCAAATATGCCTGGAGCAGTGCCTTACACCTCAACAATTGCACTTACAAATGCTACACTTCCGTATACAATTGCCTTGGCTTCCAAAGGCTGGAAGAACGCTTGCCTAGAAGACCTAGAACTTCAACAAGGACTGAACATTGTAAATGGAAATGTAGTCTACAAAGCAGTGGCAGATGCGTTTAATTTCCCTTATGAGCCTGCTCTTAATTTCTTACAATAAATTTTATTGTACAAGTTCAAATAAATTAGATACGCCGAGTGGCTGCCCCTTGGTAAAGCCTTCGGCATATTCTACCCCAATGTTTTTCCCAAGTTCCCTGCCTCTCCCTTCAATAAATTTCATAAAATCTGGCGTAGAAATAAATGTTTGCTCTCCTTCGGTAGATGCTGCATCTGCCGTATGAAACTGCGTTTTATACGCAAAAATCGACTGCATTTTCTCTTCCCAAAAGTCAGACACGTCTACTGAAAAATCGGGTTCAATAAATCTACTTTGGATGATGTGGTAAATCTTAGTAGGTCTCCAAGCGCCCTGTTGTTTACCTTCCCAAGTCGTTTCAATCTTTTTCAAACCACTTAAAAACGAAGCTTTCACAGTGAGTTCCGCCCCTTTTGCGTGGTCAGGATGCCTATCTTGAATCGCATTGGCAAGAATAATTTCAGGCTGAAACCTGCGAATTACTTTAATTACTTCATACTGATGTTGCTCGTCGTTTAAGAAAAAGCCATCTCGAAATTTCATGTTTTTTCTTACAGAAAGGCCCATTATTTTAGCGGCAGCCTCTGCCTCTTTCATGCGAGTTTCTGCATCGCCGCGAGTCCCTAACTCCCCTTGCGTAAAATCTACAACGCCAACTTTAAACCCTTTTTTTACATGGGAAATAATAGTACCTGCACATCCTAACTCAGCATCGTCGGGGTGTGCCATCAACACTAACATATCTAATTTCATGATTGCTTATTTTCTTGCGTAAAAAATTTTTTAATATGAATATCAACCCTAGAAACAGTCTTAATAACCCACTCTAGCAGCAAGTAATCTTTTTCTTCTTGACTTAACCCCCAAACCTGCCGATAGTTTAGCCGTAACTTTTCTGTAAGATGATGCAGCACTAAAGCTGCACTCACCGAAATATTAAAACTTTCGGTAAAGCCATACATTGGGATATATGCTTTGTAGTCGGCAGCATCTAGTAGCTGTTCAGAAATCCCTTCTCGTTCAGTACCAAAGGCAATTGCTAGTTTTTCATTCACAGGAAGTTCCTCTAAGCGGATACTCCCTTCATGGGGCGAGGTGGCTACTATTTTATACCCTGCTTCTTTAAGATTTTCAATAGCCGTGGCGGTGTTTGCATGCCGATGCATGGTTACCCACTTCGCAGAACCTCTTAATACATTAGGGTTGAGTTTGTAATTGAATCTGTCTTCAACTATGTGGATATCCTGCACGCCAAAACATTCAGTAGAACGGATACAAGCATTGGCATTATGTGTATGAAAGATGTTTTCGAGTAATATGTTGATGTGCCGAGTTCTTAAAGATAGTATCTTGTTAAACTTTTCTTGCTTGTTATTTGTCACAAACTGAGTGAGGTAACTCAAAATACTTTCCCTAGTTTGTGGGGAAAGCGATGCAATTTCAGCAGCACTCATAATCCATCAAGCTTACCATAGTACTCTAAATAATCACTCTTTTATCTCTCCTTCTTTTTGTGGTTCTTCTGTTTGAAAAGGAAATACTTTTTGCAGTTTACCCTCTTTAAAAGTGAATATAGGAAGATACTGATTGTCGTTTCCTCCGCCATAGTTTAAACCCTCGAAGATGGTTCCTTTTGTAATGCCATCGAAGTGGATGGCATTTCTGAAACCTGTACCATGTTTGTATAAACTTTTACCAAAGGTGTAAACTGCCTCAATTCCATCTAATGCATAATCAAAAGGGGGGATGTTCATTTTTTCGACATACGCTTTTTTTGCCTCTATTACCGATGCAGAGTCATCAGAATGAAAATTAGGATAAAACATATACACATTAGAGCGCTCCAATTGGTCGTAAGTCAGTTGGTTAAACTCTAGCCATTTTGCAGGGGCGATAATCTTTACATAATTTGCTTGCAGTGTTTGTAAAGCGCTTACCAAAGAAACGGCGCTTACAGCATCGTTAAGTGCTGCAAAAATATAAGCAGGGTGTTTACCCGCTGGCTTAATATTATATTCTTTAATTAAAGCGGCCTCTTCTTTATCATCAATTATCGTTTTAAGCTCGTTTAACGATTTCAAGAGGTTTTGATATCCTTTTTTAGAATAATCGAAAGCTTCGAACATTTTGATAGTTGCGCCTCTATCAACAAGATACTTTTGGAAACTTTCCGCTAATTTCTGTTCCGGTTCGGTCTGCCCATAAATGATATAAGCATAGGAGCCTTTAAAGTTTTCGAGTGCATAACTAGCCATTTGTTTCCCTTGTGTTTCTGCTGTTGGGTAAAGAAGAAACCCGTTTGGGTTATCGGCAATAATCACAGAGTTAGAAGAAACTGGGTTTAACATTGGCACTTGGTACGTTTTGCTATAATCTACCACCGTGGGCACGGTACTCCCGTAAAGAGGCCCGATTATTAAATCCATTGAACGCATGGCAGAGTCACTTAAAATAGCAGCCGTTTGAGCCGAATCTTGTTGGGTGTCGAATGCATGTAGCTTTATGTTGATATTTTCTTCTGCGAGTAAATCGCGGCCTATCTGCATTCCTTGGTATAAATCGTAGGCAATTTGGTTGCTTCTACCTAGCCTATTTGAGTTGGTAAAATCTTTATTGAAAGGCAATAATACTGCAATATTATACACCTCTTTAAAAATAGGCTCAAAAGAGGTTTCAGCATTAGTAGAATCGGCAGCAAACTGCATCGCTAGCTTGTTAAATAGGGCTTCGTCTCTATCATAAAAAGGGAGCTGCTTCATTTTTTTGAAAAGCATCGCTGCCAATACAGTATCCGATGAAAAGCTTTGATATAGAAACTGAAGCTGATCTGCACTATAAGAAGCAAGCTGCTGCTGTTTCAAAGTATCTATTTCAGCATATAAACTAGAGTTTCTTATTTGGTTAAGTACCTTTAGTGCGTCGTCGGGTAGAGCATTATTAAAGTGAATAACCCCTAGTAAAAACCTTGCCTCATCTACTTTATTCCAGGCATAATTTTCTTGAATGATTTTTTTGAGAAGTGGTTGCGCACGCCTTGCATTACCACTTTTAAACAAGGCATTCGCTTGCAAGTAGCGCGCATAGAGTGGAATATCGTTTCCTGTGTCTTGCCGAGCCACTGATCCTAGAACTTCGGCGGCTAATCCGTATTTTTTTTCTGCCAGTAGTTGTTTCCCGTATTCGTATTTCTCCAAAAGGTCTTTTGTACTCGCTTGCCCGTAAGAGATAGCGGGCAATAAAAATATCATTGCAGAAGCAAGGGATGCCAATAGTAAGTTTTTCATGTGGTAGTGGTGATCTGTAAACGATTTTCTCTACTTCTTAATAACGGTTAATTGGGTATAGCTTATTATTCCCACTCAATCGTTGCAGGTGGTTTAGAGCTGATATCGTAAACCACGCGGTTTACCCCTTTTACTTTGTTAATAATTTTGTTGCTCACCTCGCCTAAAAACTCGTAAGGCAGGTGGCACCAATCGGCAGTCATTCCGTCTAAACTTGCCACTGCTCTTAAAGCAACTACATTTTCATAAGTTCGTTCATCGCCCATTACGCCTACGGACTGCACGGGAAGCAGCATCGCACCCGCTTGCCAAACCTCGTTATATAGCCCTTGCTTTTTTAGCCCTTGGATAAAAATGTAATCTACCTCTTGCAAGATTTGGACTTTTTCGGCAGTTACATCACTTAAAATACGAATTCCTAAACCAGGCCCCGGGAAAGGATGTCTGCCCAAAATAGCATTGCTAATTTTAAGTGCCTTCCCTACTCTTCTTACCTCGTCTTTAAAAAGTGTGTTAAGAGGTTCAACTACCTTTAGTTTCATGTGATTGGGTAGCCCTCCTACATTATGGTGAGATTTAATGGTAGCCGAAGGGCCTTTCACCGAAACCGACTCAATAATATCGGGGTAAATTGTACCTTGACCGAGCCATTTTACCTCTTCTATTAAATGGGCTTCTTCGTCGAAAACATCAATAAAGGTTTTGCCAATTGCTTTTCTTTTGTGCTCTGGGTCTTTCAGCCCTTCTAAAGCTGAGTAGAATTTATCTTTTGCATCAACTCCTTTAATATTAAGCCCCATGTGTTGGTAGGAGTCTAATACTTCTTCAAACTCATTTTTTCTGAGAAGTCCGTTATCAACAAAAATGCAATAGAGGTTTTTGCCAATAGCGTGGTGTACCAACATAGCTGCCACAGTAGAGTCAACCCCTCCCGATAAGGCCATTACCACCTTATCGTTTCCTAATTTTTCTTTGAGCTCTGCAACGGTAGAATCTACAAAGTGATCGGGAGTCCAATCTTGTGTGCATCCGCAAATATCAACCAAGAAATTCTCTAAAATTTGTTTGCCCTCCACAGAGTGTGTTACCTCTGGGTGAAACTGAAGCCCATACGTTTGCTCTGCTTCTATCTGAAATGCTGCAACATTAATATTTTGGGTACTGGCAATTACCTTAAACGACTCAGGTAGTTTTTCGATAGTATCGCCATGCGACATCCAAACTTGGCTTCCTAAAGAAACGCCTCTTAGTAAAGGGTTTTCCGTATGAACTTCATTTAAATTGGCCCTGCCATACTCTCTTGTTTGCGAAGGGGCAACTTTCCCTCCTGCTTTATGTGCACTCAATTGTGCACCATAACAAACCCCTAGCAAAGGGTATTTTTTACGAAAAAGGTCGATATCAACATCGGGAGCTTCTTTATCCAAAACCGAAGCGGGACTTCCCGAAAGAATGATACCTTTTACATCATCACTCATTTCAGGGAGATGATTATAAGGATGGATTTCGCAATAAACGTTGAGTTCTCTTATTCTACGCGCTATCAGCTGAGTATATTGAGAGCCAAAATCTAAAATTAAGATGGTTTCAGTCATTAGATAAAAATTATGAAGAACGAGAGGAAATTAATTATTAAACTCGAAATGCTTAAAAGGGTAGTACATCGTCGTCTCCATCAGACTCAGGCGCTAAATCTAAAGAAGGCCCTGGATCGCCGGCGTTACTTGCTGCTGCTGAGCTGCTACTACCGCTGCCCCCTGCTGCCGATACTCTCCAAGCATCTAAGTTGGTAAAGTAACTCGTTTTGCCGTCTTTAGTATAAGCACGACCTTTCAAGTTGAACATCACTTTTACTTCGTCGCCTTCATTAAATTCATCCATTAAATCACAGCGTTCTTGTGTAAGTTGCATTTTTATTTGTTCGGTATATGTACCGTCTTGAAAGGCAACTACAAACTCTCTTTTTTTGAAACGGTCAGTAACTTGCTGTGTATCGAAAATTACTTCTATTTTTCCTTGAAGTTCAAATGACATTATGTGATATTTTTGAGTTGTTAATATTAAGTTTCGAGTTTTGCTTAAGTTAAAAGCTAACGCACCTAAGTTTTACGAATAAGGCGAGTGTTACAATAAAGAGAAACTTTATTTTTAATCTTATTTGTATTGAATTTAAAAATTTTACAAAAGTCAATACCAAAGACTTGGCACTTTATAAGCCACGAAATTAATAAAATATGCAAAGCTTGCCTATCAATCGGAGAAGATTCGGAACCAGAAGCAAACTCCGAAATAAATATGTGCTTACCTTCTGTGTTCTTTTAAGTTGTTTTACCTTAAAGATTAGTGCGCAAAATATCCCTTTAAGCACTTGGCGAACACATCTTACCTATTATAATGCGCAGGCAATGGTAAAAGCCAAAGAACGAATTTATGTAGCTTCTGAAAACGGCTTTTTTTATTTAGACCTTACCGATAATTCCCTCAACACCTTTTCTAAAGAAGATGGACTAAGCGATATTAATATCACCTCGCTAGCTTACGACGGTTCTACCGAAACGATGGTCATTGGTTATGGAAATGGAAATATCGATTTAGTAAAAAAGAATGAAATTATTAACATCCGCTCTCTTTTCAATTCAATCGCCTTCGCTGACAAAGAAATACGGGCCATTACCCTTTTTGAAAATCAAGCCTTTCTGGCAACTCCTTTTGGCGTAATTGTGGTCGATTTGCTTTCTCCCCGAATTAAAGAAACCTATTTAAATATAGGCGAAAACGGTTCCCAGAATGGCGTTTACGATGTGGCAATTGTGCAAGACAGTATTTTTCTAGCAACAGAGCAAGGTTTATGGGCAGCTTCTTTGGGCAACTCAGTCAATAGATTAGATTTTGCCAATTGGCGAGCCGCCGTAAAAGGAAATGGCGTAAGGCACTTAGCCGTTCTAGCAGAGCAACTTTTTTTTACCGTTCAGCAAGATGGTTTGTTCAAGTATTTGGGTGGGGCTTCTCAGGTTGCCTCTTTCGGCAGAGGGCAAACTTACAGGGGGTTGGCTGAATCGGAGAATCAATTAATTTTACTCGCAGAACAAACCCTCTACATTACCAACGAGAAATTAAATGCAGAAGTAAGAACCGGAGAAAAAATCAAAAAGCCTATTGAAGCATTTTTCGATGCACAAAATACGCTTTGGGTTGCCGATACCTCTTTAGGTTTAGTGAAGTTTGAGGGAAATAATGCAGAAACCCTATTCCCTTCCGGCCCTTTTGAGCCGGCTGTATTTCGGCTTAAAAACTTCGGAAGCCAAATAGTGGCAGTCGCTGGCGGAGTGAACGAACAGCTGGGCTTACCCCTCAATAAAGCAGGGAGTTTTTATGTGTTTGAACAAGGCAAATGGAGTAGCTACGCCTCAGTAGAAAATGCAGTAGGAGCATTGCAAATCCCCACAACTACCGACATTAGTTCGGTTGCTGCCACCTTCGACAACAAAGTTTACCTCGGCTCTTTTGGCAACGGGCTTTTAGAATGGGAAATACAAGGAAACACCTTTAAACTTATAAAAGCCCCCCCTTTAACCAACCGCCCCAACTTCGGAATTACTATTGGAGGACTTGCTACCGACCAAAACGGAAGCTTGTGGATAAGTAACTATGCAGTAGCCACAGGCAGTGCGTCTATTCATAGCCTCAACCAAAGTGGCCAGTGGCTTTCTTTTCAGTTTGGTAGCTTCGCTTCTCGTTTTCCTCGTGAAATACTAATAGATGATTTTGAGCAGAAATGGGTGAGGCTCTCGGGTGCTGGAGCGAGTGGAATTCTCGTTTTTGAGAACGAAAGCAACTTTAGGTTTTTGGGGGAAGGCGTGGGCAATGGCGACTTACCTAGTTCTACTATCAACTGCTTTGCGAAAGATAGAAACGGAAGTATTTGGGTGGGCACAGACCGAGGTGTTGCCGAATTTTTCGACCCCTTTAGTATTTTAAATAATAAGGCTTCCGATGCCGTTTTCCCTAGGTTTGAAGGGCTACCCCTGCTAAGAGACGAAAACGTAACAAGTATTGCAGTGGATGGAGGAAACAGAAAATGGATTGGGACTAAAAATGGCGTTTGGCTTTTCAGTGCCGAGGGGTCGCAACTGATTCATCATTTCACCGAAAAGAACAGCCCTTTGCTTGCAGATATTATTGTAGATATAGCCATTCAGCCAATAAGTGGTGAGGTTTTCTTTGGTACCAACAAAGGCATTGTCTCCTACAGAAGCGATGCAACCATTGCCCCTCTACAACACGAAAATGTGAAGATATTTCCTAACCCCGTTCGTCCAAATTTTCAGGGGGTAGTAAGTATTTCGGGCTTAGTAGAAGATGCCATTGTAAAAATCGCCGATATTTCTGGTAAAATGATTTGGGAGACCCGTGCAAAAGGAGGCACTGCCACTTGGGATACTTTCGACTACAATGGTAAAAAGGCAAAAACAGGAGTTTACCTCGTTTTTAGTGTTTCTTTAAACGGAGAGCAAACGTTTGTGGGGAAGTTCGCTGTGGTTGAGTAATTTGTAACGGTTTGGTTATATCTGCCTCGTTGATGGCCAAAACCAATGCATCACTTCCATTCAATAAAAAAGGCCACCCAAATAGGTAGCCTTTTTTTGTGATTAACTCAAAATTAACCACTAAAATCGGCAGTATTTAGAATTCCGTGTATAAGAATTTAGAAGAGCAAGGGAGTTAC